>JAMBLL010000107.1 GCA_023336765.1 Actinomycetes bacterium
GGGGAGGTGGCCGAGCGCAGCGAGGTCGGAGGGGGAAACCATGATGATCCGCTCTGTTTGTGCGTCTTGGGGCACAGGTTCAAGGGGAGTGGTACCGGTCAAGTTCCCCCTCTGTCTCGTTCCTCGACATCTCCCCCGCGAAGGCCGGGGGAGAGATTCGGAAAACGGAAAACGGAAAACTGAAAACTTCTGTCTCAGTCCACCCATGTGGGGAGTGAGCGGTCGACTTCCACGGGATAACCATCGACGTAGGTCTCGAGGACCGTTGCATCGTGGATCTCGTCAGCGCTCGCCGTTGTTGGATCGAGGTCGAGCACAACCAGATCAGCAGCGCTCCCTGTCGACAGGGGGAATGGTTCGCTCAGTGCTGCAGCGCCACCAGAGGTGAAGAGGTTGAGTGCCTCTGTTGCGTTGAGGCGCTCGCCGATTGAGATCCCGTATCGATCCATTGCGGCCGCCATGCCCCATAGAGGATGTGGAGGTTCAACGGGGCTGTCGGATGACCCGGCCATTGGAATGCCTGCGTCAAGTAGAGATCTGAGTGGGTACACCCAACCGAGGCGGTCCTTCCCCACTCTTTGGCCTATCCACTCTGCCTCGGACGCAAGGAACGCCGGTTGTACCGAGGCGGTGATGCCGAGGCTGGCGAACCGTTCGATCTGTTCTGGGTCGATCACCGAGACGTGCTCCATCCGTAGATCCATCGGGTTCGCTCCGTCAGCGATGAGTTCTTGGAACAGGTCAAGTACACCAGACACCGCCCTGTCCCCGATAGCGTGAACAGCGACCATCCCTCCACGTGCCAAGCTGTGGCGAGAGACAACAGCGTCCGCGGGCGTCAACCGATACGTGCCGGTCGTATCGAGGTCAGAGAACGGACTGCACATGGCAGCTGTGTGTCCACCGAGGCTGCCGTCGGAGAAGCGCTTCACACCGAGCCAATCCAGGCGTTCACCGACGCCACTGATCGTGTCCGCAGCATGATCGAGTTGATCCGGCGTGTCTGCGATGACGAAACCGTGAACTTTGATCGGTAGGTCCTCTGCGACCTCACGCCAGAGTTCTGCTTCAGCCGCGAGTTTCTCCGACGGTGATTCACCGTATCCGATCATCGCACCGATCGATGTGAGGCCAAGCCCTGCGAGCCGTCTGAGCCCATGGAGGAGATCGTCAGGTGAAAGACGCCCACCACGGGCGAGGGCGCCCGCGATCAGGCCAACGGCCGTCTCTCGCAACACGCCGGTGGGATACCCCTGCGTGTCTCTGTCGATGGCACCACCCTCGGGATCCACGGTGGTGCTGGAAATGTCTGATTCAGTGAGGGCTCGCGAGTTGGCCACCGCTATGTGTCCGCAATAGCGGTATATGACAACAGGTCTGTCCGAGATCGCCGCATCGAGATCGCTGCGGTTGGGAAGCCTTCGCTCCGAAAGGCTCTCGTCATCGAAACGCGTCGCCACCACAGGTACTCCAGGCGGCAACGTGCGCGCATGAGCAACGATCCGGTTCTGGAGGTCCTCGATGGTCGTGGCTGACTTGAGTGAGCACCCCCGCAGAAGCGCGGAGTAGGGGACCGCATGAATGTGTGCGTCACGCAGGCCAGCGATGATCGTCCCCCCAACGAACGTGTTCTCCGCTGCGTCAGCGCTCAGGACATCCTTGTATGGTCCGATTGCAGCGATGCGCCCGTTCTCGATTCGTACAGCGTTTCCGGTGCTCCCTGTAGGGGATACAACCCGGTCCGCTGTGACCACCCGGATCACGGTTGGACGAGTTCCGCCGGCATCCAGGATTCGACGATCGAGCGTATCTGGTCATGAAGGTGACCGTTGGTGGAGACCACGAGACCCATCGACGGTGAGGATCGCCGTCCGAACGGATCGGTGACAACGCCTCCCGCCTCGCGCACGAGGATCATGCCCGCGGCACCATCCCAGGGGGCTATGCCGAGTTCCCAGTACGCGTCGTATCGGCCCGCTGCAACCCACGCAAGGTCAAGAGCAGCCGAGCCCATGCGTCGGAGGCCGGCGATCTCTCTGAGCATTTCGCGTACGACGATGGAGAGGGCCTCGGCGTGGATGTCATGGTCGTACGGGAATCCTGTCGCGACGACGGCCCGATTGATGTTCGTGGTGTGTGAAACGGATATCACATGACCGTTGAGCCGAGCACCGCCGCCATCGATCGCGGTGAACAACTCATCCCTGAGAGGATCGTGGACGACGCCGACAAGGCCCTTCGTGCCCTCATAGAGCGCGACCGATACGGAGACCTGGGGTATGCCATGAACGAAATTGACGGTTCCATCGAGCGGATCGATGATCCAATGCCGCCCGGCATGCGTGGTCCCACCACCCTCCTCCGCCAGAATGGCATCATCAGGCCTGGCGCTCGAGAGCACTTCGACGATCGCTTCCTCCGCGGCGAGATCGACCGCCGTGACGGGGTCGAACTTGCCCTTGTACTCAGGATCGGGTGACGCTCCGAAGAACGTTGCGATGATTTCGGCCCCTGCTTGAGCGGCTGTGATTGCGACATGAAGATCGTCCATGGGTCCCATAATATCGCCATTCGCGACGGCCGCAGTCCGATTGCCCGATGCGGTCCTATGCTCCCGACTCATGGTCCCCATCGCTCTCATCGCATTGAGTTCACTTCTCATGTTTGCGGCGTTTCCCCCCCTCGGCATAGCGCCACTTGCGTTCGTCGCTCCGGTGCCGTTCTTCCTTGCGATCCGGATGGTCGAAAAGCCGTCGCATGCGATCATTGGAGGCTTCCTCTGGGGGGCAGGGTTCTTCGCCCTGCTTCTGACATGGATCATCGTTCTCGGCGTTGTTGCGTATTTCCCTCTCGTGCTCCTGATGGCGACATTCTCTGCCGTCTATGGCTTCACCGTGTGGACGTTCCGATTATGGCCCGCGTGGCGGTGGTGGCTGATCGCTGTCGGTGGCTGGGTCGTGATGGAGTGGATCAGAGGCCGTTTCCCCTTTGGTGGATTTCCATGGGGCGATATCGGTTATCCAGCGGCGAGCCTTCCCGGTGCATCTGGATCGGTTCAATGGATTGGCCCTGCCGGTTGGACAGTGTTAGTCGTCGGTATTGCTGCGGGCATCGCATTGGTGATCGAATCGCACAAGGAGTGGAGACTGCTCGTCGATCCCGCGGCGGTCACGATGCTGCTGATCATCGGAGGATTCCTCTTTGCACCAGCCCCCGGTGCACAGGTGTGGCGAACTGCCATCGTCCAGGGCTCTTCGCCGTGTCCACAGGTGCGGTGTCAGAATGAGAGTCAACGGATCTATGAGAGCCATCTGGAGTTGACGAGATCGATACCTGCGGGTTCCGTCGAGTTCGTGGTCTGGCCAGAGAACTCGGTCGGGACACCGTTTGAACCTGAGGAGAACGACGTGGTTCGCAGGGAGATCATCGAAGAGGCTCGCAGACTTGAGGCGTACATCCTGATTTCCGGCACACGGATCGTCGGTACCGACGAGTTTCTCAACGTGAACGTCCTGTATTCACCAGACGGTGTGAAGGTCGGTGAGTACTGGAAGCGACATCCTGTCCCGTTTGGCGAATACGTGCCGCTGCGGGGTCTCCTCGACTTCATACCGCAGCTCGATCAAGTGCCCAGAGACATGATCCGGGGGATTGACCCGGTCGTGTTTCCGACTGAGTTCGGTGTTGTTGGTTCAGCGATCTCGTTCGAAGGGTCCTTTGCCAGGAGCATGAGGTCGATCGCCAAAGCTGGCGCCGAGATCATCGCCATTTCAACGAATACGTCGAGCTACGGTATCTCAGCAGCTTCTGACCAGGCCATCGGCATGGTCAAGGTCAACGCTGCGGCGATCGGACTCGATACCGCGTATGCGTCGATCACGGGCAAGTCGACCTTCATCGCTGCAGACGGGACCAGCGGACCCGAGACCGACCTCCTTGATCGTACGATCCTCTACGGCAGCCTCCAGTTCACAGGAGGAGGCGAAACCTTCTGGGTCCGTTTTGGTGACTTGTTGGCGTTCATTGCCATGGCAGGATTGGTGGCCGCGATCGCCCTACCGGGTACCAGGGCAAAGGACGAAGCACACGCAAGCATGTTCAGAA
>JAMBLL010000108.1 GCA_023336765.1 Actinomycetes bacterium
GGCGAGGAGGGACTTGAACCCTCACGAGTGTTACCTCACAGGAACCTGAATCCTGCGCGTCTGCCAATTCCGCCACTCGCCCGCGGCACGCAAGGCTACTCCGTGAGTCCGCTTTCCGCTCACCGCCTTCCGCCAGAACGTACAACACATTCTGGCGGATTGCGGATGCCGGAGTTCAGAAACCGCCCTGGGTTCGAACCTAGAGCTTCGCCAAGAGAAACCCGCAATACCGAGTACCGTTCCCCTTATGAATCTTGCACGGGGACTTGAGCGGCGGTTGGAAAAGTTCGCCGACGGCGCGAGTGCGTCCGTGTTTCGTGGGACGATGCATCCAATCGCGATCGCAACTCGGCTCGTCCGCCAGCTCGAGTATCTCGAGGTCGACTCACCCGCAGGCCCACAAGTTCCAAACGACCTGGTCGTTTCGATGCATGCCAACGAGGTGGATCCATCGATCGACCGTGAAGCGCTCACAAGAGAGCTCGAACACACCATCACGCAAACATCGCTGGAACGCGGGTGGCGAATGATCGGTGCCGTGAGCGTCGACCTCTGTACCGACGGTGTCACGCCACGAGGCATCATCGAATGCACCGGTACCTTCGTGTCAACACCGCTTGACCCGTGGGCCCAGCTGATCGCAGATGACGGCTCTGCCGTACTCCCTGTGATGTACAACCGGACACTGATCGGGCGCGACCTGGACTGTGACGTTCGAATATCGAATCAGGAGATCTCTCGCCACCACGCCGTGGTATTGCGCGAGGGCGACCGATCGTTTCTGCTCGATCTGGGATCGTCAAACGGGACGTTCGTCAACGCGAAGCCTGTGTCATCCGAACCGGTCGCTGTAATCGCCGGTGACAGCGTCCTACTCGGGGACCTCTCCTTCACCTACCGGGCGATCACCTGAATGCCTGCTCTCTTCTTCAACGTCATCAAACTCCTGTTCCTTGCCCTGTTGTTCCTGTTCCTGTTCCAGGTTGTCCGGGCGCTGCGGAGTCACACGGGTTCCAACCCTGGCACGCGCGTGTCGGGAGCACCAGCGGAACTCATCGTTCTCACCGGAAACGCCAACGTGGACCGTGTGAAACTCCGTCCCCAGGGCCACGTAATAGGCCGATCGAGCGACGCAGACATTCATATCGATGATCCCTACTCCTCTGAGTTCCATGCCCGCGTCGGATTGCAGGACAGCGCCGTCCTCGTTCACGATCTCGGGAGCACGAACGGGACGTATGTGAACGGCAGGCGTGTCACAACACCGACAACAGTGTCCAAGGGCGATACCGTTCAGATCGGCAAGACGATTCTCGAGGTACGATGAAATACGTATGGGCCAGCGGTACAGACGCCGGCAGGGTTCGGGAACACAACGAAGACTCGCTGTTCCCCACAACATCGGGTAACGCCGACGGTCCTGTTGTTCTCATGGTTGCCGACGGCATGGGGGGTGCCGTTGCCGGAGAGGTCGCTTCAAGACTCGCTGTTGAAGCCGCCGCATTCGACCACGAAGACGACTCCATTGAACCTATCGCGCGCGTTGCGTCAGCAAACGAGGCTGTGATCGAGGCGACGCTTGCGGACCCGTCACTCTCGGGAATGGGGACCACCATGACCCTCGTGCGCCTGAATCCCGATGGAACAGCTGATTTCGCTCATGTCGGGGACTCCAGGGCATACCTGCTCTCAGAAGGCGGCATGAGGCTTCTCACCAACGATCACACGGTGATCAACGAACTGGTCGAACTTGGCAAGATCACACCAAAGGAAGCCGCAAACCACCCACACCGCCACATGCTCACGAGGGTTCTCGGCATCGGCCCGATATCTATCGATACCTTCTCCATCGAACTCCAGCCAGGGGACCGAATCCTCCTGTGCTCTGACGGACTCACCACCATGGTTGCGGACTTCACGATCGAGCAGATACTCGACGCTGGAGAAGGGGTTGAACCGAGTTCCTGGGCGCTCATCGAACAGGCGAATACAGCAGGAGGCGTCGACAACACGACCGTCGTCGTGATCGACGTACTGCCATGACTCGAAGGGCCGAAGCTGGCCTGATTATCGCAGCCTCATTGCTCGCCGCGACCGGTGTTGCCATGGTCGAATTCACGAAGGGCAACTGGCTCGACGCCCAGGTCACGATCACCTTCCTTACGTTCCTCGGTGCATTCGGTGGACTCCAGATCGCTGTTCGCCGATGGGCACCCGGAGCATCAAGCCTGCTCCTGCCGACTGCGGCATTCCTCACATCACTGGGCTTCATCGAGATCTACAGACTCGATCCAGAACTCGCGGCCACCCAGAGGTGGTCCCTACTCATAACAGCAGGGGTCGGGGCAGCGATCCTGTGGGCGCTGTCAGGACCAGGCGTTGGAGTGCTCAGACAGTACCGCTACGTGATCCTCGCCATCGCGGTCGCTCTGCTGCTCTTGCCGCTACTTCCTGACTCCTGGCCGATTCACGGCGCAACCATCAATGGATCTCGCCTCTGGGTGAGGATCGACATACCAGGCACGCTGAGAACGCCCAGTTTCCAACCAGGCGAGTTGGCAAAGGTGCTCATTGTCGTATTCCTTGCCTCCTACCTGTCTGAAAACGCCGAGGCGATGTCTGTTGTGAACAGGAAGATCGGTCCCTTCAAGTTCCCTGAGCCACGACATCTCGGACCGGTCATGATCGCCGCTGCCTCTGCCTTTGTGGTGTTGATCTACCAGAAGGACCTTGGTGCGTCTCTGCTGCTGTTCGGGATATTCATCGGGATGCTCTACATTGCAACGGGGCGGTCGTTCTACGTCGTTGCAGGAGGTGCCACAGCGATCGCTGCAGGGTTCGTCGCATTCCGGATATTCGACCATGTCCAGAGGCGGATCGAAGCTTGGCTCGATCCCTTCGCACACTTTCAGGATGCGGGGTATCAGACCATCCAAGGTCTCTTTGCCATTGGATCAGGGAGCCTCACAGGATCGGGTATTGGACTGGGTCGACCTGATCTCATACCCGCGGCGGGGACGGACTTCATCTTCGCCGCAATAGCTGAGGAAATGGGGTTTGCCGGGTCGATAGCTGTCCTTGCAGGCTTCGCTCTTCTCGTCGGCGCAGCATTCGGAATTGCGATTCGCTCACGGGACCGCTTTCGCAAGTACCTCGCGGGGGGACTTGCGATCGTTGTCGCCCTCCAGGCCTTCATCATCCTCGGGGGAGTACTCAGAGTGCTTCCGATCACGGGTATCGCTCTACCGTTTATGTCCTACGGAGGGTCATCGCTGCTGGCGAACATGGTCATCATCGTGCTGCTCCTCGAGATATCCCACGAGGAACGCGTATGAACGTTTCACTGAGACGAGCCGCATACGCCATGCTGTTTGGCTTCGTGATTCTCGTTGGAGCGGTTACCTACATTCAGGTGGTCCGCGGTGCCGAATACAAGAACGACACACGCAATGCCAGGGTCGTGGCGACACGCACAGGGCGCGAGCGCGGACCGATCGTGACCCAGGACGAGGTTGTCCTCGCTGCGTCCACGCCCTCACCCATCGACCCCAAACTGTACGTGCGGTCGTATCCCGAGGGTGATCTCTACGCCCATACGGTGGGATACACGTCCGTGTTGTTCGGGTCCACCGGACTCGAGGCCGCCTGGTCTCAGGATCTCGTATCGGACAGGGATGCAACAGTTTCGGGTGTACTCAACGGGCTTCTCGGCGGCGATACACGGCCACGCGGCCTGCGATTGACACTCGATCACGACCTCCAGCGAACCGCTGAGGAAGCCCTCGGAGACCAGAAGGGGGCGATTGTCGCACTCGACCCTCGCACGGGGGCAATCCTGGCAATGGTTAGCTACCCGTCGTTCGACCCGAACACCTTAACCGGTCCAAATGCAGGCAACGCAGGTGTTGCTCTCGAGGACGACTCTGGCGAACCGCTGCGCAACCGCGCCACCGATGAGACATACTCACCAGGGTCCGTGTTCAAGGTGATCACAACCGCGAGTGGGCTCGACTTTGGTGTCGTGAGCCCATCGAGCGAGTTCGATGACCCGATCGAGTTGGAACTCCCCGATTCGGATGCAACGATCTCGAACTACAACGACGAGGTGTGCAACGACGGTAAGAGCATCACTCTTGCGGTCGCCTTCGTCCGGTCGTGCAACACGGTGTTCGCCCAACTCGGCATGGATATCGGAGGGGACGACCTTGGGATAACTGCCGAGAGTTTCGGGTTCAACCGAACGATTCCCTTCGATCTCCCCGTCCTCGTCTCCTTTTTCCCAGGCCAGGGCTCGATAGAGAACAACCCATCTGCAACGGCTCAGAGCGCCATCGGGCAGAGAGACATACAGACCACGCCCCTTCTCATGGCTATGTCGGCGGCGGCTGTCGCCAACGGTGGAAATGCGATGGTCCCATACCTCGTGGGCGATGTGTTCACGTCTGACGGTTCGATCGAGTTCGAGACCGAACCGTCCATATGGAGACGGGCGATGAGCCCTGCCACAGCTTCTGTTCTTTCTGAGATGATGGAACAGGTTGTCATCTCAGGGACAGGGAAGAAGGCAGCTGTACCCGGGGTGAGGATCGCAGGCAAGACTGGCACAGCACAGGTCACAGACAAGTCGCCGCATGCCTGGTTCATCGGGTTTGGTGCTGTTGGGGCCGATGAGGACGAACCGTCCATTGCTATCGCAGTGGTCGTGGAGTCGGGTGGCAACTTCGGGGAGTCGGCAACGGGAGGAAGCGTCGCTGCTCCGATCGCACAGAAAGTGCTTGCCAAGTTCTTCGAGTAGGACTGAACCCGGCCGCCTTCCGCCTTCCGCC
>JAMBLL010000109.1 GCA_023336765.1 Actinomycetes bacterium
GCAGGTGACCTGCTCATCGAGTCTGCCGGCTCTGCAGGCCAAAGCGAGTTCTCCAATATCCCCAAACCGGACGAATTCCAGACGCTGCTTTACAAGACGAGGGAGCAGCGAAGCATCGAACTCAGCGGCTCCACGGCTCCGACGGGCGAGTTCAAACCGCACGCTGCGGACTCCATCCAGAAGATCGCCGATCTACGCGACCAGGGCCTCATCACCGAAGAGGAATACGAGCAGAAGCGAAAGAAACTCCTCGACGAGATTTAGGAATTCGTAAATCGTCTAGGAAATCGTAAATCGTACGATCGTAAGTCGTAAATCGTACTGAAGAAACGCCGCTCCGTCGTTGTGTCTCAGAAGTCGGGATGGACCCTCTCGTGCTCTGGCGATTTACGATCGTACGATTTACGATCTACGTTCTTCTTCCTCTTCTTCGTATGGCTTTCGGTCGAATCTTGCCACGATCTCGATGTGGTACGTTTGGGGGAACATGTCCACCGGTGTTGCGTCGATGAATTCGTACCCGTAGGAGTCGAGCATGCGAGCATCTCGTGCGAGTGAAGCGGGATCGCATGCAACGTAGGCGATCCTGCGAGGCATCGCAGCTGTGACCGCCTCGACGCCGCGTTGGCCAAGTCCCTTGCGAGGTGGGTCGACCACCGCCACGTCCCAGTATTCCTCGAGCTTGTCGATGTCCTTCGTGAACGATCCGGCGATGATGTTGCGGTCGACACCCGCTGCGGCCAAGTTCGATCGGGCGTACTTCACCGCCCCCGGTGTTGACTCGATGCCGATAACGCGGGCCGCATCGCGCCCGACGGTGGCGCCGAAGAGCCCAACACCGCAGTACCCGTCGAGGAGGGTCTCGTCATCCTCGACCTCGAGCACGTCGCGAACGAGACGCACGAGTGTCTCGGCACCATCGGTGTTGTTCTGAAAGAAGCCGTCGACAGGCACCTCGAAAACGGCTCCGTCGACGATCTCTGTGAGGACCGGGTCGCCCACAAGAGATTCCAACGACTTGCCCTTCCGCAGGATCACGGACGCTCCCCAGTCAGCGATCTGCTCTGGCGGTTCGCCCTCTATGACAGCTACACGCTTGTTCGTCCGTGTTCCGGCGCGAAGTGTGATCTTCTCGACTCCGGTGAGATCGCCGAGCTCAGCGAACGTGTCCTGGAGTTCATCGACCATGAGTAGACACGTATCGAGCGGCACGAGGTCGTTGGATCGCGGTCTGAACAGGGCAGGCTTGCCGTCCGCGACGCGAAAGTCCATGCGATTTCGGTAGCCGAATGCGGGCCCGGCGACGACGGTCTCGTGCACGATCGGATCCACGATCTTTCCAAGGTGCTCGAGTTGACCGATGACCGTGGATCGCTTCCATTGCCGCTGTTCCTCGTCGCTTGCGAACTGCCACTGGCAACCGCCGCAGTCCTGTGCGTGCGGGCACGGGGGGACCCTTCGTTCAGGGGAAGGAGCGATCACTTCAACAAGTGCCGTCCTCGCCCATGATCCCTTGTCCTCGATCACGGTCGCCTCGACAACTTCGCCTGGCATCGCACCAGGTATAAAATATGCTTTGCCGTCGTGTCGGGCGACTGCTTCGCCGCCGTGGGCCATGTCGTGTGGGTGGAGTTCCATCATGGCGATAACCTACCGCACTGGCGCGGGCTTTCGAGAGTCCGCCGCGCTCAATGTCTTGGAGAGTTAGATGGATCTTGCGACCGTATTGGAGTTTCACCAGTCGTGGTTCTGGGTCGCCGTCATCTCAACGGGGGTTGTTGGTGTGTGGGGACTTGTGCTCGCCGTGATGAAGCGGGTGCCGGGCCGCACGTTCAAGGCAGCGCGGGCGCTTGCCATCGGTGCGATGCTCATCCAGGTCTCCGCTGGTGTGTATCTCTACAGCAATGATCTGCGCCCGGGAAACTCATTTCATGTCTTCTATGGAGTGGTCATCGTGATCACACTCACACTGGCATATCTGTATCGCTCCACCATGGCGAGGAAGCCTGCGCTGACGTACGGTGTCCTGCTGTTGTTCGTCATGGGGCTCGGGTTCAGGGCATGGGCGAACGTCGGGTGACGCATCAGGCTAATCTCTCGAACCAACACGAAAGGTTCTTCGATGCTGGCTGGTAAGCGGATCTTGATAACGGGAGTCCTCACGGACGACTCTATTGCATGGCATGTCGCTCGAGTCGCGCAGGAACAGGGAGCGGAGGTTGCCCTCACTGGCTTTGGCCGTGCCTTGCGGCTGACAGCCCGCTCGGCCAAGCGTCTCCCCAACGAGGCCGAAGTCTTCGAGCTCGATATCAATGAGCCGTCAGACATGGAGGCGCTCGTGGAGGCGCTCGACGCGAAGTGGGGCGGTCTCGACGGCGCGCTCCACGCGATCGCCTACGCACCCGCTGACGCACTCGGGGGCAAGTTCCTCGAGACGTCGCCCGAGTCCGCGAGCACAGCTTTCCTGACGTCTGCGTTCTCATACAAGACGCTGACCAATGGCCTGCGGCCGTTGTTCGCAAAGGCCGGTGGCGGCGCGGTTGTTGGCCTTGACTTCGACAACTCTCTTGCCTGGCCCGCGTACGACTGGATGGGAGTTTCGAAGTCCGCGCTCCAATCTGTCAACCGGTACCTGGCACGGTATCTCGGCAAGGAGGCGATCCGCGCGAACCTCGTATCTGCGGGCCCGCTCGGGACCGTCGCTGCGAAGTCGATTCCCGGGTTCGAACAGTTCGAGATGCTGTGGGAGATCCGTGCACCGTTGGGCTGGGAGCCTCGAAACCCCGACCCTGTTGCCAGGATGGCATGCGTGCTGATGTCCGATTTCTCGACGGCAACGACGGGCGAGATCGTCCATGTCGATGGCGGTTTCCACGCAGTAGCCGCGGGAGAGACTGAGGGCTACTGACGGAGCAGCCGTCAGCCGTCAGTCTGGATTCTGGATTCTGAAACCGGTCCTCATCCGCCCTCTTTGAAGTGGGCCACGATGTACTGGGTCAGTTCTGTCCACGCCACCGATCCGAGAGACTTCTCGAGAACCATGAGGTGAGAGTACGTGCGGCCTTCAGGGTCCCGACCCTTGAACCCTCTGGGTGACCACTTCTCGAGACCGTTGCGGTGGATCCAATCCAGAACGCCGGCATAGCCGACGAGTTCGTCGTCGGGGTCCAGATAGATAGCTGTTGGAATCTGACCGAGTTTCTCGGGGTGTCTGAGCGTATCCACCTTGTCGACCAGTTCGAGCATGGCCGCGTACTCCGAGAGCGGTGTCCCACGTCTGGCACGGATCGCTTTCGGTGCAGCGCTGGGGAGAGCGATATTGAATCTCCCGAGAGGTGTCAGTGCGCGTACGAGTGACGCACTTCGGGTCAAGGCGACCGGCGGTGCGAGCAGCACCATCCTGTCGAATGTGGGCGCAGTTTCTGTGTCGAGGAACGAAATCGTGGTGAGTGCGCCGAGCGAGTAGCTCAGAGCAAATCTCGGCAGATCCGGATAGCGATCTTGAGCAGTGGCGTACGCGTTCGCGAGGATGGCGCGCCAAGCGCGCGTGATCTCACTCGGATCGGCTCGGCCATCGGGAGCGTCCTCATAGAGGGAGACACGCATGCAGTGGAACCCGCTGTCCACCAGCACGCCGATCAGGCTGTCCATGACCTCAGGTTTGTTGTTGAGTCCGTGGACGACGAGCACCAAACCGATGCCAGATTCGGTGTCAGTTTCGATCAGTGTTGCGGTCATTCACCCTCCGGCGATGTGGTGGGGTTCGAGGCGTCGTCGTCGGATTCCGAGCCTTTCCCTGCAGTTCGCTTGAGGATATCAGGCACAAGTCGCTCGGAGAAGCCAGCGAGGAACGACCATATCGCCAATCGAGCGAAATCCTGCCCGCTTGCCGGGTACGTCTCGAGCAGGAGCTTCTGGATATCTTCACTTGTCGGTGGTTTCGAGAACTCCGGTATCACGAACGTGGGGAACATCGCCCCTTCCAGGATCCCTGAGAGCACGAAGATGTAGAACAACAGTGCGAATATCCCACCGAAGAACGGAGGGATGATGATATGTACCCAGGATGAATCGAGATGTGCAAGATCTTCATCCGAGAGTTTCTTGAGACGCTGCTGAATACTCACAAAGCCCCCGATGACCCCAAGGCCGAAGCAGAACCAGGAGACGGGAAAGCGACCGAAACCAAGGAGTGGCAGCAGGAATAAGGCGACTGTTGCCCCGAGTATCAAAAGGGTCACCCAAAGCAGTCGTACGGAGACATCCTTCATCATCGTTTGACGTGCGGACAGACGTTCCGCTTTCTCGCGTTGCTTCTTTTCCTTGTCTTCTTTCTTCGCCTGTTTATCCAGCTTCCGGGTTTCGATCTTCTGCTTCTTGCTCACCGAAGGCTTCCTCCTCGTCGGTCATGCGTCGTGCGTCCCGATCGCAACAATAGCAATGGCTCCCGAACGGTTCCAGCTAGTGCCAGAGACTCCAATTACCGGCACTTCGGATTTGAGTGGGGTGCGGGTTCGGAACGTACGACGAAGTACGTACGACGTAGTACGACTCAGAGGTTGGGTGGTGTGTGTATCGGTGCAGGGCGATCGTCAGGTCCCGGTGTTAAACATGGTGCTCGTCTCCACCATTGTTCGGAGCCGGATTGTGAGGTAGGCGGGTTTGCAGGATGCCTCTTTCTTGGTTCAGAGTCGTTGTACGTCATACGTAGGTCGTACTACTGGCTGATGTCTCCCCGATCCTGACCGGACCCGCGCATTTCCGAAGAACCCAATTACCCGTCCAACGGCACTTCACCGTTACGCTCGCGCCATGGCGAAAGTTCTTCTTCTCTTTGGCGGGCGATCTTCTGAGCACGAAGTCTCGTGTTCGTCTGCAGTTGCGATCCATGAGGCGCTGGTCGAGTCCGGGCACCGCGTGATCCCTGTCGGCATCGATCGTGAGGGTGATTGGTACCTGGCGGATGCCTCTGGCAGGCCGTTCAAGGCTCAGGGGAGATCCGTGCAGTTGATGATCCCTTCTGCGATGCTACGAGTTGGCAACGATGAGATCGGGTTCGATGTCGCGTTCCCGGTCCTACACGGCCCATACGGTGAGGATGGAACGGTGCAGGGCACATTCGAGACGTGCGATGTCCCGTATGTCGGTTGTGGCGTACTGGCGAGTTCCCTCGCCATGGACAAGGATCTCACGAAGCAGGTGGTCGCGGCGAGCGGTGTGGCCACGACGCGATGGGTCACGATCAGGAAGCATGAGTGGATGGAGGACCCGGCACTGTCGATCGGGGAGGTCAGCAGGGCGCTCGGATTCTCGGTCTTCGTCAAGCCTTCTGCCCAGGGGTCGTCGGTTGGCATCTCGAAGGTGAGCGGCGAGGGCGAACTCAAGGAGGCGATCTCCAATGCCTTCAGGTACGACGTCAAGGTGCTGGTTGAAGAGGCCATCACCGGACGCGAGATCGAGGTCGGAGTCCTTGATGGACCCGTGAGTTCAGTGCCAGGTGAGGTCATCACCGATGGTGGCTGGTACACCTATGACGCGAAGTACGAGGACGATACGAGCTCATTCGAAGCTCCTGCCCAACTCTCCCAGGATGCTGCAAGGCACGTGCAGGACCTCGCGGAGCGGGTATTCGAGACCCTTGGACTGTCTGGACTCGCCCGCATCGACTTCTTCTACGAGACCGGTTCGAGGAGATTCCTCTTCAACGAGGTCAACACGATGCCAGGGTTCACATCCATTTCTGGTTTTCCGAAGGCGTGGGCTAGCTCAGGCGTCGCCTACCCCGAGTTGTGTGACAGGCTCGTGAACGCGGCTATCGACCGCCACGAAGAACGCGGTCGGCTGGCTGTCCGGTAGAGACGCCTTCTAGATCCGGATGACGGGGCATGTGAGTGTTCTCACGATTCCCGCAACGGGTTGGACCTTCGTGACAACGAGATGTCCCAGAGCGTCAACGTCATCGGCCTCGGCCGCAACGATCACGTCGTAGGGCCCGGTCACAGCCTCTGCCGAGGAGATTCCATCGATCTGTGAGATCTGATGGGCAACCTCAGAGGCACGCCCGCTGTCAGTTTGGATGAGTATGTATGCCTGAACCATGACGTAAGGGTATCACACCAGATCAGCCGTCAGTTGTCAGCCATCAGCTGTCAGCCATCAGCCATCAGCTGTCAGCCATCAGCTGTCAGCCATCAGC
>JAMBLL010000110.1 GCA_023336765.1 Actinomycetes bacterium
ACGCGGGTTACCGGATACAACGGTCGAACACCATCGGACAGTTCGGGAAGCAATACTGGCCAGGCACCGCTCACCAACCGTGTGAGCACGATGACCGATAGAACAGAAAGTCCAATGACAATCGCGATGTCGCGGGCCAAGTCCCTTCTTGTGCGGAAATGGACCACAGTCATCACGATGATGACCAGTGCGTAGATCAACCCGATTCCGTACACAACAGTGAAGGCCGTCAGCATCCACGAGGGGAATAACGCGATCAACTGACCGACGGCGTCCGTAGCCCACTCGATCTGATCAGACTTCAAAGCAGTGACAAGCACCATCAACACACCGAGTACACCAACCGCCACATCCATGGGGCGACGAGCACGGGCACCGTCAGCGGAGATAAAGAAACTACCTGCCGATTTGCGGACCCCGTCTGTGGTCTGAGAACCCATTACTCTCCCTGTGGCTTTCGTGTGGGCTACCCGAGTCAATCACAAACACACTAGCCATAAGTGCTACCTAGCCGTATCGCTCAGTGTGGTTGTTGGCGTGGCTTATGGGTGGCCGATCGACTGCTGGGAGGCATCGGGGGTTCGTATCGTGTAGCCACCTGTCGGGGCATCTCGTCGTTGCACAGTAGAATCCGGTCGATCGTCGAAGGGAACTCAATGGGTCAATCGGAAGAGGCGTGGAATGATGTCGGCGAGCAACTGAAGACGCTCGGATCGATGTTCAAGGATCACTATCAGAGTCACGAGGGCGAGGTCCGTGCCGACGTGGTCTCGGACGACGAGGTCAAGGAGGCACTGCGCACGCTTGGAGACAGTGTCAAGACAGCCTTTGCGAGCATTGGCGATGCGATCGCAGATCAGGAGATTCGGACCGAAGCACGCCAGACAGCTGGCTCCTTCTTCGATGCTCTCGGAGCCACATTCTCAGAACTCGGTGCAGACATCTCCAAGCAGCGGGACCAGGAATCCCCAGATCAGCCGCACTCAGATGAGCCCACCACGACGGATGGTGCCGGGACCGAGTAGAAGACGTCGGCGAGTGACAGTGTTGGCCACCCGCCGAGGAGACCTCAGAGACGGTCCAGTGCATCCCGCCCGCGTGGCTTGGTGATCCTGAACAGCCGCCACAGGAGAATGAAGACGGCAATCATGCCGATCGCTGCGGAGATCGCGAATGTGGCAGCCGCAATGTCGGTAACGGGTTCGAGCGCACTCCCCTCAAGGCCACCGATCCCTGCGGCCAAAGCCGAGCCGGTCAATAGGCCAGCGATAAGGATGCCGAGCGTGAACATCATCGCGATCCCGCGCAGCGCCGAGACATGGCGGTCCAGATCGCTCGTATCGAGCTCGACCGTGAAGCCGCCCTTCTTGAGGTTCGTCAACCACTTGAGCGCGCCTTCCTGGAGCGAAGGCAGTTGCTCCACAGCCTCTCTTACGGCGAAACTGGCCTGTCGCACCAGGGCATCCTTCACCACATCGGTGGTGATCGCCTCGGGAACCTGCTCTTTCCCCGCTTCAAGCGAACGTTCCATGAAGTCCTCACCGGTCCATGACGGCACGAGGGCATGGGTGATCGCCTCTGCCTGAGCCAATGACTTCATCGCAAGAGTGAGCTGAGAGTCGAATCGGTATCCGGCTTGCTGCAAGATATCGAGTCCCAGGGGCAGCACCCTGCCGACGAGTTCGACCTTCTGCCCGGGTGGGGGATCCAGATACGGCGTCAGCTTGCGTTCGAAGTCCAGGTAATACTGTGCGTCATTGGTCTCGCGGTACGGCGTGGACAGCGATTTCAGTGTTTGGGCCAGGCCGCGAACATCGCCATTGCGGACTGCGAGTAACAGGCTGCCAAGCTTGATTCGCTGTTGAAACGTCAACTCACCCACCATGCCAGTGTCGAGCATGACGACGTCACCGTTTTCGAGGTCAACGAACACATTGCCCGGGTGAGGATCTCCGTGGAAGAACCCGTCGATTACCAACATCTTCACAGCAGCACGTACCACTCGATCTGCAAGCACCTCTCGGTCGAGTCCCGCGGCATCGATGGCATCCGAGTCGGTCGACTTCACACCGTCGATGAACTCCAGCGTGAGTACGCCAGTCGAGGAGAGTTCATAGACGACCTCGGGTACTCGAATGCCCTCCACAGATTCGAGAACGCGAGTGAGCCTGCGAGCGTTGTAGGCCTCAATCGTGTAGTCGAGTTCGCGCAGCAGGGTGGTGCCGAACTCGAGAACGATTCCTGAAAGGTCCATGTCTTCGGCCCAACGCGTGCGTCGTTCCAAGGCCTGGGACATGCGCACCAGTATGCGAACGTCAGATCTCAGCTGGGCATGGATATCAGGGCGCTGGATCTTCACAGCAACGTCGCGACCGTCGTGCAGGACGGCGCGGTGTACCTGTGCGAGCGAGGCCGCCGCCAATGGGGTTTCATCGAATGTCGCGTACAGCTCTTCTGGCGGAGCGCCGAGTTCGTCAACTATCCGTTCCCGCGCCTGTTCATAAGGGAATACAGCGACGTCGCTTTGCAGCTTCTCGAGTTCCTCCTGCCAATCGATCGGAAGTGTTCGTGCTTGACTTGAAATGATCTGGCCGATCTTGACGTATGTAGGTCCGAGATCTTGAAGCAGGAGCCGAAAACGTACAGGTGACGGAACACGCCCAAGAGGAAATTCCGGCCTCCACAGCCAGGTTTGGAGGCGACGCCTGAAGCGCGCTATCGCCCCGTCGCCGTCAAAGAGCGCATCGATGCCATGGAACTGGAGCATCTGACGAACACGAAGCAGCCGAAGTCGCTCTTCTGCAGTGGTGCTGAATCGAACGAACCCGAGTTCCGTGCGCTGGAGATGGAGACCGCCTTGCTCCGGAACGATTGGAGGGGTGAGGCCAAGGAAGCCGATTCCTCCCAATCGCAGCACACCCAACGCCATGCCTCCGACAAGAACCTGCCAGAAGGAACTCGCTTCGAGTGATCCCGAGATGAGAACTAGCAAGCCAAAGATGACGACATCGACAAGCATGACGACCAGTCCGTAGGTCTGGACCACGAAAGGCATGAGAATGAGATCCAGCATCGGCCGAACGAAGATGTTGAGCAGGCCGTAGATAACCGCGAGGAGAGCTATCGATCCGAGCTTCAGATCAAGCTCTGTCCGGAATCCCGGCATGAACGCAAGTACGATGGTGATGAACGCGATATCCATCATGAATCGGACCATGATGACCCGGAAGTTCACGCGGCGCTTGCGTTGGGGTTTCTCACTTGACACTAGAACCTCGGTCATGAAGCATTTCCTTTCGTGTTCCGTGATCGCGGGATGGCAGTCGGTCGATCGCCATCACCCCATGTTGGTGCATTGTGGATCGGGTGGGGTGCAAGACATAGTACCGGTTTGATTGATGGTTCAGTCGATGCGAGACGGGACCACTCAGGCTTCTCGTCGGGGACTACGCAAGGCTCCGCTGACGGGTTGTTCGTGTGTTGCCGATCCCGAACGACGGAACGCTCGTACCATCATGCCCGAGGTGACGACATGACACAGAAGACCCTTGACGCGAGGCTGACGAGGATATTGGCCAGCCCCTCAGTCGATGACTTCATCCTCGCTGATGCGAAGGACGCAGACATGGCACACGGCATCGCCGCGCCCGGCATGAGCCACGCGGACCCGGGTGCTACAACCCGTCAACGATCTCTCCAGGAGTACCGCGACCTCATTCGTGAGAACACCCGCCAGGGCCTTGTCGACATCATGCTCATGAGTGCGAGCACCAACGATCTGCTCACGCTCGACGAAGGGATATTCTCGGACAGCACGGTGACACCAGCGATCCGCGCGAACGACACGACCGATATTTGGATGGCGCGGGGAGGGGCGTACGCCGGCCAACCCTCGCTGCCGTTTCGGAGCGCCTCTCTCGAGCGGGCGATGTGTGGGAAACCAGAGTGCGAACCGCACGAACGGGCCAAAGGCGCCAGCCTGGGGCTGTACTCGATCACCTTCAACAACGACGCTGCAGCCGACCAGTTGGTCCTGAGCGCCTATGCCCATTTCCGTGAGGAAGCCGCTTCCAGGGGGTTCCGCCACTTCCTGGAGTTCTTCGATCCGAATGCACCCATCTCGCCGGTCGCAGATGTCGGCAAGTTCATGAACGACATGATCGTCAGGACCCTCGCGGGCGTGGCCGGAGACGCTCGGCCACTCTTCCTGAAGGTCGCCTACAACGGACCTAGTGCCATGGAGGAGTTGACCAGCTACGACTCCGACATGATCGTTGGCATCATGGGTGGATCCGCTGGCACCACGTTCGACGCATTCCATCAATTGTGGGAGGCACGCAAGTGCGGTGCCCGCGCTGCCCTGTACGGACGGATGATCAACAACGCCGAGGACCAGCAGAGCTTCATACGGCATCTCCGTGCGTTGGCCGATGGACAGACGACTCCGGACGAGGCGGTGCGGTCCTATCACGCTGATCTCGAACGGATGGGACTGCGCCCTCTGCGTTCGTTGGAAAACGATCTGTCGTCAACCATCCCTGCTGGCTCGTGAACAACCTGTATACGAGCGGTCCGGTCCGTGGCTGGACAGAACGGTGAGCCGCTTGCAGCGATCCGGGGTACTGGCCGCCGGCAGCTTTGTTCTCGATCACGTGAAGGTGATTGACGTATGGCCTGAGCAAGAGATGCTGGCGAGCATCGCGTCCGAGACGATGAGCAATGGAGGCGGTCCGTACAATGTTCTAAAGGACCTCGAAGCACTCGGTGCTGAGTTCCCGCTTGAGGCTGCTGGACTCCTGGGTGACGATACCGACGCGGACTGGATCCGCGCCGACTGCCTCGGACATGACATCGATACAGGACAACTTCGTACGACAGGCATGGCCGCCACGTCCTACACCGATGCGATGTGCGTCGAGAGCGACGGACGACGAACGTTCTTCCACCAACGCGGAGCGAACGCCGTCTTCACGTCGGAGCACGTCGACCTCGAAGCCAGTAACGCCAAGATCTTCCTACTGGGCTACCTGCTCCTGCTCGATGCCATGGATCAACTCAACGACGACGGCAGCACAGAGGCGTCCAATCTGCTCCAAGGAGCGCGCTCGCTGGGTTATCTCACGGCGGTCGAAACGGTATCGATCGCCGACACACGATTCCGAGACGTGGTCATCGCGTCCCTGGCGCAGGCCGACTACTTCTTCCTCAATGAGGTCGAGGCATCGCTACTCCTTGACGTGCACGTCACGCCAACAAGCGGGGCACTGCGATCCGCGGCCGCTGCCATCGCAGCATTGGGAGCGCCAGGCCGAGTGATCGTGCACTGTGTCGAGGGCGCCGTGTGCCGCGATCCTGACGGTGCGTTGGCCACGCAGCCATCGCTCGACCTGCCGGTTGACATGATCGAAGGCAGCACAGGCGCGGGGGACGCGTTCACCGCCGGTTTCCTTTACGGTGTCCACGAGGATGCCGATGTACAGACATGCTTGCTCCAGGGGGTGTCTGCTGCTGCCCAGAGTCTCAGGCACCCGACGGCGTCCGGGGGAATGAGGTTGCTGGACGAATGCATGAGACTGCCCGATCGCTTCAGCTTTCGCAGATTCTGAACGCGTGACGACGGACGTCGACTCTCCACGGGGCCAGGAACTTCATTGCACAAACGATCCCGCCCCCAATAGCCGTTTGCGAGGCGGCGTCCGATATCTGGTCTTCTGCTCTTGGCGCTATCCTTGAAGCCAAGCCAGGTACGCAGACATGAAACCGAGAATCACACTCTTAACCCTGCTCGTCACGATGCTTGGCGTTGCCGCTCTCCCTGCGTTTGCACAGACGGACACCGACGATGGTCCGGTTGTCCAGGCAGTCATGTTCTACTCCCCAACATGCGGGCACTGTGAACTCGTCATCAACGAGCACCTGCCCGTCATATTCGAGCAGTTCGGCGGCGAGCCAACGGTGCTCTACGACGACACCGTTCCTCTCGAGGAGGTCGCCTTCTACGAGATGACGAACGGGACGCTCGACATCCTCCTGGTCGACGGGAGCGTGGAGGCAGGAGCGATCATGTTCGCGGAGGACTCACAGCGACTCGCCATAGACAGGCCGGGCGTGCCCCGCCTCGACATCGAGGACATCTACCTCGTAGGCTCCCAACAGATCCCCGATGAACTCCCAGGCATCATCGAAGAGGGCCTGGCCAACGGTGGTATTCCATGGCCAGACGTCCCCGGGCTTGAAGAGGCGCTCGCAAGGATCCCCGGCGCCTCCGAAGTGGACCAGCCGATCAGCGAGGACTCCGCTGGTGATCCCGCTGGCGAAACTGCCGGGACCATCCCTGCTGCCGCAGACGAATCGGTCGGTGACAAGATCGCTCGGGACCCGTTGGGCAACGGTCTCGCGATCCTCGTCCTCGTCGGACTGCTTGTCAGCCTCGTCCTCGTCCCCATCCTGGTGCGTCGCGGATCACTTCAGGGCGGTCCCCGGTGGGTCATCCCTGTGCTCGCCGTCATCGGCCTGGGGGTCTCTCTGTACCTGGCGAGCGTCGAAACGAGCGGTGTCGAAGCTGTCTGCGGACCCGTCGGCGATTGCAACGCTGTGCAGCAGAGCGCGTACGCGTCGATCTTCGGGGTACCGATAGGAGTCCTCGGGGCGATCGCCTATATCGCTCTCATCATCGGTTGGATCGTCACGCAGTCCTCGAAGGGCCGCGCCGCCGACATCGCAGCCGTTCTCATAGCCCTGACCGCGTTCGGAGGCACCATGTTCTCGATCTATCTGACGTTCCTCGAACCGTTCGTGATCGGGGCCACATGCATGTGGTGTCTGACGTCGGCTCTCGCCATCGTCGGGTTGCTCTGGTTCACCGCCGCACCCGGATGGGCCGCATTCGAGCGACTCCGAGGATCGGCATCCACCGGCGAGTAGCAACGTTAGCGGGGCACTACGACCCGGAATTGAACACATATCCGGCACTTCGGATGTCAGTGGGGTCGGAGAGAACCAGGGAGACATCGGGCAGTAGTACGTCGTAGGTATGGCGCACTACGAACGAGCCCGTGGCTCTCAGGCCTCAGTGGCACCTTCGTTGTTCTCGACACCCCCACGGTCGTGCGCCATGTGCATGAAGTGGTCGACATCGCCAACGTC
>JAMBLL010000111.1 GCA_023336765.1 Actinomycetes bacterium
CGGTTCCCGAACCGGTCTGACACCGGGTTTCACCCGTTCTAGCGTCACACACGCCAACATGTTGGCGTGTGTGACGCTAGAACCGTTGGGCGGGCCTGCCTTCCTGTCACAGCGCATCGTTACACTCGCATTCCCCGGATGGATGACCACGTAAACGAGCGGTGAGCAGCGTGTCAAGCGGCAAGATCGTCATTAAAGGCGCACGAGAGCACAACCTACAGAACCTCGATCTCGAACTGCCGCGCGACCAACTCATCGTGTTCACCGGGCTATCTGGATCCGGTAAGTCGTCACTTGCCTTCGACACGATCTATGCGGAGGGCCAGCGCAGATACGTCGAATCGTTGTCCGCGTACGCTCGTCAGTTTCTCGGCCAGATGGACAAGCCGGACGTCGACTTCATCGAAGGACTCTCACCGGCTATCTCCATCGACCAGAAGACCTCGAGCCGGAACCCACGATCGACGGTTGGAACGGTTACCGAGATCCACGACTACCTCCGGCTGCTCTATGCACGGATCGGGGTGCCCCACTGTCCCAACGACGGGAGCGCCGTCTCGCGCCAGACCCCCCAACAGATCGTGGATCGGATCCTGGAGCTCCCAGACGGCACCCGGTTCCAGGTGCTTGCACCCGTCGTACAGGGACGCAAGGGGGAGTACGACAGTCTCGTAACGGATCTTCTCAAGGCAGGTTTCTCGCGAGCTCGGATCGATGGCGAAGTCAAGGATCTTACGGACGACCTTGGTCTCGCTCGCTACGAACAGCACACGATCGAAGTTGTTGTCGACAGACTGGTCCGGAGGGACGGGATCGAGCGGCGGCTGACCGACTCTGTCGAAACCGCTCTTGGGCTTGCAGAAGGGTCAGCGGTCGTGGATATCGAGGATGGTCCCACACTGTCATTCTCTCAAGCCTTCGCGTGCCCCGAGTGCGGTCTGTCGTTCGAGGAGTTACAGCCGCGCAACTTCTCGTTCAACAGCCCCTACGGCGCATGCAGCGCGTGCTCGGGCATCGGAACCCGGTACCAGGTGGATGCCAGCCTTGTGGTACCACAAGAGGAGATGACCCTTGCGGAGGGCGCGATCGCACCATGGCGTGGCCGTCACAGGATGACGTACTACCAGCGACTGATCCGCGCAGTGGCGAAAGCACACGGCATTGATACGGACATGCCGTGGAAGGATCTCTCTGAATCCGACAAGGACCTGTTCTTCCTCGGAGGACGTGACGCGTCCTACACGATCCGTTACGAGAACCGCTTCGGGAGACAACGTTCCTATGACGCGACATTCGAGGGTGTCATGAACTGGGTCGATCGGCGATATCGTGATTCTGAGTCCGATGGTGCCAGGGCGAGTTACCAGCAGTACATGCGCGAGATCCCGTGTGCGAGTTGCGAGGGGGGACGTCTCAACCCCGTGACCCTCGCCGTCACGATCGAGGAAGCGAACATCTCTGAGATATCGCACATGAGCCTCGGCGAGACACTCGAGTTCCTCAATACGATCGAACTCCAGGACCGGGACGCTACGATCGCCGAACCTGTCGTCAAGGAGATCTCAGAACGCCTTCGATTCCTTGTGTCCGTGGGCCTCGACTACCTGACACTGGCACGGTCAGCTGCGACACTTGCAGGCGGCGAGGCGCAGCGCATCCGCCTCGCCACCCAGATCGGTTCAGGCCTCGTCGGCGTTCTCTACATCCTTGACGAGCC
>JAMBLL010000112.1 GCA_023336765.1 Actinomycetes bacterium
CTGACGACTTCACCGACCCGATCGATATCGACTCCACAGAGCGCGCTCTCGACTACATGGGCCTCGATGCAGGGACCCCGCTCACCGATATCGACATCGACAGGGTCTTCATCGGGTCATGCACCAACGGACGTATTGAAGACCTGCGCGAGGCTGCAAAGGTTCTCGAAGGGCACACCATTGCAGATACGGTCACAGGCCTGGTCGTCCCAGGTTCTGGTCTTGTGAAACTCGAGGCTGAATCAGAGGGCCTCCATGAGATATTCATGGCCGCAGGCCTCGAATGGCGCGAACCCGGATGCTCGATGTGCCTTGCGATGAACCCGGACGTGCTCGACCCCCAGGAGCGATGCGCATCAACGTCGAACCGTAATTTCGAGGGTCGCCAGGGGCGCGACGGAAGGACCCACCTGATGTCCCCAGCCATGGCAGCATCGGCCGCGATCGCTGGACACATTGTCGATGCGAGGGAGATGGCGTGATGGAACCCGTATCAACGATCACCGGGACCGCTGTACCGCTCCCGCGGGCGAACGTCGACACCGACCAGATCATCCCAAAGCAGTTCCTCAAACGTGTGGAGCGATCCGGCTTCGGTGAGTTCCTCTTCTTCGACTGGGCGGCCGATGCTGAGGGCGAGATCGACCCTGACTTCGTGCTCAACAAGACGGAGTACGCCGAGGCAGTTGTCCTTGTCGCCGGTCCCAACTTCGGATCGGGCAGTTCGCGCGAACACGCCCCTTGGGCACTCGAGGACTGGGGATTCCGCGCGGTCATCGCTCCTTCATTCGCCGACATCTTCGCCAACAACTGCACCAACATCGGGCTTCTGCCGGTCGTGCTCACGGATGACGAGGTCACTGAACTCACCGCTATCGCGGACGTGCCTGGAAACGAGGTCACCGTGGACCTCGAAAGCCAGACCGTCACTGCCAAGGGGTTCGAAGCATCGTTCGACATCGATTCCTTTAAGAAACACTGCTTGCTCAACGGACTCGACCACATCGCTCTCTCGCTCCAACACGCCGGGGAGATCACATCGTTCGAGGAGCACAGGCCCGCGTACAAGCCCACCGTGCATCTCTAGGCGGCACGGATGTACACGCGCCAGGAACAGGCCGAAGCGATCATCAACAACCGGGCACGACGCCTGGCATCCCGGATGCTCGGGCGCCAGGCCACAACGGGCGCAGACTTCCAAGAGTCCCTCACGGTCGAACGGATCGACCTGATCGCAGAGATACCAGATGCAGAGACCCTGCTATCGCTCGGTCGCAATGTTTCTGGACCCAAGAACGGACTCTACGTTCTCGAACGCCAGGACGGCTTCACCGTGTACCTCCAGCACGACGGCGAACCGTACGAGGTCTTCTCCGCGATGACATTCGACGATGCCCGCGACGTCGCCATCGACTGCCTCGTCATGATGAACGGGATCCCCTACCGGATCGACTGAGCAGGAACCCGGCGTTGCTAGCGGCGGTTCCGGCGGGATTTGATCCCGCCAGCAAGCATGAATATCCCTCCCGCGACGCCCACGAGCGCAAGGAGGGCAGGGGCCCACGGAATCGGCTCAGACGTGAACGCGCCGATCGCCAGCCAACCCATCAGCACGATGAGCGCAACGGAGATGAACAACTGTCGCCACGTTGCAGCATTGTCGACCGGGCAGGCAGGAGCACGCACGTGAACGGAGACACCGTCGGCGCTCTCAGGGATCTTGGGTACATCTTCCCATCGCATGGGGGGAGGGTAGTCACCCATTCCGATCTCTCTCCCGGCCTTCGCGGGGGAGATACCCGAGGAACGAGGGGAGAGGGGGCTTCTTTGAACCCGTCCAAAGAGCCGAGGGAGGAACCAGAACGGGCAGCCTAGGCCAGGAAGACTCTGTTCCCCACCGCTATCTCCACTGGCGTGTTGGCATGATCGGCGGCCACGATGAAACCGCGCCGGCCGTCGTGTAGGTCTGCAAGCGGCTCCGCGATCTCGTCGAGTGGGGCGACATGGTCGAGGCCAAGCATGAAACTGGTGAACTCGAGACATGGTGCCGCCACCCGTGGGCGTTCGAGGAGCA
>JAMBLL010000113.1 GCA_023336765.1 Actinomycetes bacterium
AGGATGATCTCGGATTGCTCCCATCCCGCGCGTAACAACCCGAGCGCAAAGATCTCCCCCATCGAGCCGGCACCGAGAATGGCGATAGTTGGTCGTTCCATAACACCAGATTATCGCGCGACAGGGATGACCGCGTTCTTGGGGGGGAAGTTCACAGATCACAGTTGACAGTTCACAGTCGGAGAGCGGTTACTCGTCTTCCGTCAGCAAACCGGCTATCGCTCTTGTGAAGCGGTCGGTCATGGCTTCGTCGTAGCCGACGAGGCGGACAGCACGTAGAGATGTCTCGTCGCTTGCCACATACTCAGCAACACTCTCAGCGATGACCGCCGTTGCGTCATCGGGTGGATATCCGTAGATACCGGCCGAGATCGCGGGAAGAGCCACTGTGCAGACATCTATCTCGTCTGCGAGGTCCAGCGCTGCAAGCACCGCGGCACCAAGAAGCGCCTCGTTGTCCTGCCCGGAGATGTAGATCGGGCCTGCGACATGGATGACGTACTTCGATGGCATGAGTCCTGCCGAGGTGAGCGCGGCCACTCCCGGTTCGAGAGGCCCGTAGTCGTCGATCCATTCAGCAGACTCCTCATCGATGACAGGGCCGCCGGCACGGGCGATCGCAAGGGCGATACCGCCACCGTGCGTGAGTTCGTTGTTCGCTGCGTTCACTATCACATCGACGGACATCGACGTGATATCTCCCTGTGCCGCGACAAGGGTCGTTTCACCCGCTCGGATCGCCGCGGTTGCACCAGTGGGTATGTCGATCGTCTCCCATTCACGCCCGTCGGAGCGATCCTCATTGAGACCTGTCGTCCACCACCGGACCGAGGCATCACCGGTCAATTCGATGCCACGCTGATGGGCGACCTCGACCACTCTACGTGCAACGGCTGGTGACGGGTCCACGATCTCCACATCGTTGGGGAGCCTCGTGGCGATGTCGTCCGCAACAAGGGGATAGTGCGTGCACCCGAGGACGACGGTATCGGCAGATGCTGCGATGATCGGGGCGAGGTACTCGTCGAGCAACGGGCCTGGATCGGCACCGGCATCGATGACAGCTGCCAGGCCGGGGCAGGCCTGCTCCACGATCTCCACGCCATCTCCGTGCTTGCCAACAAGCGACCGGAACAGCTCACCCTGGAACGTTGCATGGGTCGCCATGACCGCCACAACACCTGTGGTAGTTTGTTGCGCTGCGGGCTTGACCGCTGGTTCCATTCCGACGAATGCGAGATGCGGGAGGTGTTCCCTGAGATGGTGCAATGCAGCAGCTGAAGCTGAGTTGCATGCGATGACGATCAGGTCGATACCAGCGGTGTCCAGGTAGCGCGCAAGCAGTTCGGTGCGGTCCCTCACCTCGTCAAGTGTGCGCTCGCCGTACGGGCCGAACGCGTGGTCTGCGACATAGACGATGTCTGCCCATGGCGCACGATCACGAATAGCCGTGAGTACCGATGTACCCCCGATACCCGAATCGAACACCGCGATACGTGCTGTGCTGGTGTCGCTGGGCTCCATGGTCTCCATCCCTGGCAGGTGGTGCACCATGGTATGCATCAGCGAGGTCATGTACTCCTCGACGATGGGCGAGAACCGACAATGGGCGCTTCGGATTTCAGCGGGTGTGCGGTTCCCCGAAGCAGCACGAAGTGCGTACGAGGCAGTACGGCAACAGCAATGTCTCTCCGATCATCGGTCCGATTGTGTGGGCCGTCATCGTGACCATGTGCCAAGAAACGCACAACCTCAGTGGATCATCATGGTTTCCCCCTCCGACCTCGCACGCTCGGCCGTTCTCCCTCAGCTTGCTGGGGGAGATGTCCCGAGGAACGAGGGACAGAGGGGGCTTCCTTGAGCCCG
>JAMBLL010000114.1 GCA_023336765.1 Actinomycetes bacterium
CAGCCGCGGCCGCTGAACTGGTGTATGAGGTGATCGTGGAGCTTGGTTGGGAGATCACTCCGGCTGTGGCGACTGCCCTGTATACCGGAATCGTCACCGACACCGGTCGTTTCCAATACTCCTCGACATCACCGAGGACGCATCACATTGCTGCCCATCTCCTCGAGTGTGGCGTACACCCGGATGTCATCGGGCAGAAGCTGTTCGAGGAGGCAAGTTTCGGGTACTACAGCGTTGCGTCGCGCGTTTTGGAGCGTGCAGTCCTCGACACGGATCACAAGTTCATCTGGTCGGTGACAACGAACGACGACCTCGAGCATGCCGGGATCTCCGCACACGAAACCGATGGACTGATCGACCTGGTTCGCATGGCCCGTGGTACCGAGGTCGCCTGCCTCCTCAAGGTGAAGGGAACCGGCGTTGTGAAGGGGAGTCTCCGATCTCGCGGGTCTGTGGATGTCGCCAGTATC
Organism: Actinomycetes bacterium; assembly: GCA_023336765.1. Taxonomy (GTDB): domain Bacteria; phylum Actinomycetota; class Acidimicrobiia; order Spongiisociales; family UBA5794; genus JAMBLL01. The sequence goes on from JAMBLL010000114.1 coordinate 471, forward strand.
GCAGCAGCCTTCGGTGGTGGAGGACATCACAACGCCGCCGGGTTCACGACCAACAAGGAACCGCAAGTGATCATTTCCGAGATGACCGAGATGCTGCCATGAAGGGGAACACCTCTGCCGGGTTCCTTTTGGTGGACAAACCACAGGGCTGGACGTCTCATGATGTGGTAGCAAAGGTGCGGGGCCAGATTGGCGGGAAAGTCGGACATGCCGGAACGCTCGATCCCATGGCGACGGGCCTGCTCGTTCTCGGTATCGGGGGTGCCACGAGACTTCTGAGGTTCGTCCAGGGAGCACGCAAAGAGTACCTCGCGACCGCTCTGCTGGGTGTTGCAACGGACTCTCTCGACGCTGATGGGACCATCGTATCGAGTGAACCGCTCCCGGTTACGGCCACAGAGGTTCGTGAGGCGATGGAACAGTTCACGGGGGAGATCAGCCAGATTCCTCCGATGGTTTCGGCACGCAAAGTCGAGGGCAGACGCTTGTACGAACTTGCCCGCGAAGGAAAGGTTGTGGAACGCGAGGCACGCAAGGTTACGATCGACAAACTCGAGTTGATCGATTTCGCGCCGTCGGACCACCCCGAGATCACTTTTCGCACCGTGTGCACGACAGGTACCTACATCCGAACGCTTGCCGACGATATCGGTAGAGCGCTCGGCGGCCGCGCGCACCTCACAGCGCTGCGACGTGTTCGCAATGGTCCCATCAACGTCAAGGACGCGCTGAGCATCGATGAGATCGTCGCTGCGGTGTCCAACGACGACATCGAACGACTCGTCCTCGACCCCGGTTCGGTACTTGAGGGGTTTCCCGAGATCCGGGTTGACGAAGCCCTTGCGCTTCGTGTGAGGAACGGACGTGACCTGCCTTCCGATATGGCTCCTGACGAGGCCCTTGTACAGGAGTTCTTGCGTATCAGCGATAGAAGCGGCAATCTGATAGCCATGTATCGCGATGACAACGGCGCACTGGTCCCTGAGGTTGTGATCCGATGAACGTGTTCACCGGGGACCCGTTGCAGTGGAATCCGCAAGGTACACCCCATGCCGTAGCGATCGGTGTGTTCGATGGTGTACACCGCGGGCATCTTGCCGTGTTCAGGGCACTCAAGGAGGCGCGTCCGGATCTTCCGATAGCGGCACTCACCTTCGGTACTCATCCGGTGTCAGTCATCACAGGGTCAGAGTCGCCTCCGTCGCTGACGTCTCTGGAGAGCCGTCTGGAGCTCTTCGATCAAGCAGGTCTTGATACGGCAGCGGTTATCGATTTCACCGATGAGACGCGTGAACTGTCGCCAACAGAGTTCATCGAGAGGTACGTTGTCGAAGGCCTCCATGCTGAAGTTGTCTCGGTTGGTTCTGGGTTCCGGTTCGGGGCTGGTGCTGAGGGAACCGTCGATACATTGCGACTTCTCGGCCAGTCTGACGGCTTCGCTGTGGTCGAGACACCCATCGTCAACCTTCACGGCACTGAGGTCCGGTCGTCAGCCATCCGTGCTGCTGTTGCATCGGGTGGGGTCGAACTCGCTGCCAGGATGCTTGGTCGGCGGTTCGCCATATCGGGCGTCGTCGTGGCAGGAGACGCCAGAGGACGGACGATCGGGTTCCCGACGGCGAATGTAACGATGCCCCCGTGTCTGGTTCGTCCAGCTGGAGGTGTGTACGCCGTGATCTGCACCGTTGATGGTGTGACGTATCCCGGCGTGTGCAATGTGGGGACACGCCCGACGTTCGGCGGTAGCGATGAAATGATCGAGGTGTACCTCTTCGACATCGATATCGACCTGTACGACAGGGAAATGAGCGTGGAGTTCGTCGATCGCATACGCAACGAACAACGCTTCGCATCCGTCGACGCTCTCGTGTCCCAGATCCAATCCGATGTGCAACACGCAAAGGCCATTCTGGCTTGACCGTGGGCTAGTCCCAGATGGACAGATGGACAGATAGCGGATAGCGGATAGCGGATTGCGGATTGCGGATCACACACCTCTTGTTCCCGATGGCGGAATCATTCACACTGGTGACACCTCGCACTTCCTCACGGGGAAGTGTTCATGATCGCTACCGTCCTTGTCGTTCTCACCCTTTCTTTGCCTCTCCATTTGGATGATGTCGATGGTCTCGTTCCAGGAGATGGTGTTGCTCTCGACCCTGTGCCAACCGTTGCGATACCACTTGGACTTCCCGAACCCCCTGGTCGAGGATCGAGATCAACTGTTCCTCTTGGAGTGGGAGCAGTCGCCTATGTGGCCCTCTTGGGTGCCGGGGTGGTGTCTGGCAGAAGACGCCGGAGGTCGATGGATCCGCTCCTGGTGCTTGTTCATGGGAACGGAGGATCTGCGGCGAGTTTCGATCCGCTCCTCGATCAGTTGTCTGTCGGGTCGTTCGAAGTTGTCGCATTCGACTGGAGGACGACCACCCCTGCCGGGACCAGTACCGAGGCATCGAAGCTGGCATCGGCACAAGCGGCGGCTCTCGATTTGGACAGGTTGCTGAGAGAATTGTCCAGGGACCACGGGAACATATACACGATCCACCACTCGAAGGGCGGTGCTGTGGGCGTCGCCATGATCGCAGCACTTGACGACGGGACTCGTCCGGGGATCGATGGATACAGGGGTGCGGCACTCCTTGATCCAGCGATAGCGTCTGGCTGGCTGGGTGCTATCCAAAGATTCGGCGATTTCAGCGCACATCTGCCCGATAACGGCGGATTCGATCCTGTGACGTGCTCAAGCGACGGCTGTCGTGACCGACGTGACCATCTTGGTGTGGCATCAGGAGTCGATGTCATTGCTATCCGCAACCCCGATGCAGTTGTCAGCAACTTCTGGGATCAGCCTGATGGGCTCAGGGTGTTCGATCTCGTTGACGACGGGAAACCGTCAGCTCTATGGTTCTCGGGCTTTCCGTTGGTCTTTGCTTCCCGCGTGTCGGAGGCGCACGGTTCGGTGCTCAAACACTGGAGCGTTGCAGACTGCATCTCTGCTGAGGTCGTGACGGCCGGGAGTTGCGTGTGGAAGGGAGATTCGTGGAGACCCCGGATCGTCTGGGGGAGTGCGGGTAGCCTGAATCTCGTCAAGTGAGTGTCTGAGAGTTTGCTAGCGTCATCGTATGCGAGGAGAACGATTCCACGGCGTGTCGCCGTATGAGGCCAGATACGGTTTCGCCAGGGCCGTGCGCGTTGGCGATGTCATCCATGTCGCTGGCACGGCGCCTGTACCGGCGCCGGGTCACGATCTGGAGATGGGCGCTGGAGCTCAGATGCTTCGGTGTGCCGAGATAGCGCTCGAGGCCATCGAAGGCCTCGGCGGCCATATTGACGATGTCGTGCGTACCCGGATGTTCATCGTGGATCCAGTAGATGCCGATGACATCGGTGCCGCTCATGCGGAGGTATTCGGCGACGCGGAACCCGCCGCGACGATGGTGGTCGTGGCAGGCCTCCTCGATCCCCTGTGGCTCGTCGAGATCGAGGTGGAGGCGATCGTCAGGGAGTGAGTGTTGTCTCTGTACCCGAAGAGGGGAATCCCAGAACGAGAGTGAAGTAGAACACGGGGGTGCTATCCTGCCGTTTGGGCGATCGCCCGACTACTTACTCGCGTAGGAAAGCACTTCGTGAACGACACCAAGACTGTTGTAGAAGAATACGGTACACACGCCAATGACACTGGATCCACAGAGGTCCAGGTGGCGTTGTTGACCGAGCGCATCAACCACCTCACTGAGCACCTGAAGGTCAATAAGAAGGACCATCACAGCCGGCGGGGACTGTTGATGATGGTTGGTAAGCGTCGGCGACTGCTCCGGTACCTCCAGAATCAAGATGTGGAGCGTTACCGATCCCTGATCGCAAGATTGGGACTGCGTCGCTAGACCGGATGAGAAGGCGGCTGAGGCCGTCTTCAGTCCTATCTGGACGACATTTCAACGGAGGATCAGTTCCAGTTGTCAGTGGTCACTATTCGCATGAACTCCTCGAATACTGACCACTGCCAATTGGGCTTCCTCCCCTAACGAAGGAGAAACGAGTGGCAGAGACCACCGTTCGCGGGCGCATTGGTGAGGTAGAGATCTCACTGAGCACAGGAAAGCTCGCACAACTATCTGATGGGGCAGTGACTGTCACCATCGGAGGCACACAGGTCCTCGTGACCGCAACCGCAAAGCGCAGTCTGCGTGAAGGCGTGGATTTCTTCCCGCTGACCGTTGACGTCGAAGAACGCACCTACGCCGTTGGGCGTATCCCGGGTTCGTTCTTCCGTCGTGAGGGCAGAGCGTCTGAGAACGCGATCCTCGCCGACAGGCTCATCGACCGCCCGCTGCGTCCGAACTTCAAGGATGGCTACCGCCACGACACTCATGTCGTTGCGACGACGCTCGCCGCTGACCTCGAGAATCCGCACGATATCATTGCGCTCAACGGTGCATCCGCTGCGCTCACGATGAGTCCGATCCCGTTTGAGAGCCCGATCGGTTCGATCCGTCTGGCACTCATGGACGGCGAGTGGATTCCATTCCCGACCTATGACCAGGGTGATGAGTCCGTGTTCGAGATCGTCGTTGCTGGAAAGCGCAACGCCGACGGCGGAATCGACATCTCAATGGTCGAAGCTGGTGCGTCTGAGGATGGCTACCGCATGGTCCAGAACGGTGCCCAGGGCTCCGATGAAGCGACCGTGGCCGCAGGCCTCGAACTCGCCAAGGACTACATTGCAGTGCTCGTTGACCTGCAACTCGAATTGCTCGAGAAGCACGGTGCACCCGAGCCAGTCGAGTGGATCTACGTCACTGAATACAGCGATGAGATCTACGCACAGGTTGAAGAACTCGCGAAGGTAAAGCTCGAGGACCTCGGACTGATCGTGATGAAGCACGAGCGTCAGGACGCCGAGAAGGCTGTCCGTGACGAGGTCATCGCAGCTCTCGAGCTGGACGATGACGACGCTGTATCCCTCAAGCAGGCCAAGGCTGCCTTCTCGAAGGTGCAGAAGAACGTCATGCGCAGCCGTGTTGTGAACGAGGGCGTCCGTATCGACGGCCGTGGCCTCGAGGACATTCGTGAGCTCACCATTGATGTTGGTTACGTACCGGGTGCTCACGGCTCAGCCCTCTTCCAGCGTGGAGAGACCCAGGTGCTCAATATCACGACGCTTGGCATGCTCAAGATGGAGCAGATGCTCGACACTATCTCTCCTGAGGACTCCAAGCGGTACATGCACCACTACAACATGCCACCGTATGCGACCGGCGAAGCCGGCTTCATGCGTGGCCCGAAGCGTCGTGAGATCGGTCACGGTGCCCTCGGTGAGAAGGCGCTGTTCCCTGTGATCCCACCAGTAGAGGACTTCCCGTACGCATACCGCCTCGTTTCTGAGGTGCTGATGTCCAACGGCTCATCGTCGATGGCATCCGTATGTGGTTCGTCTCTGTCCCTGATGGACGCAGGCGTCCCGATCCACGCACCGGTTGCCGGTATTGCGATGGGACTCATCTACCAGGATGGCAAGTTCGCAACGCTGACCGACATCCTCGGAGTCGAAGATCACCTCGGTGACATGGACTTCAAGGTTGCAGGTACAGCTGACATGATCACCGCACTCCAGCTCGACACGAAGATCGAAGGTCTTCCTGCCGACGTGCTGATCGCAGCAATGAACCAGGCACGGGATGCACGGCTCTTCATCCTCGACGCGATGGCAGCAACTCTCGACGCACCCCGTCCAGAGCTCGCAGCAACCGCTCCGAAGATCGAAGCCGTCATGGTGCCGAAGGACAAGATCGGTGAGGTCATCGGCCCGAAGGGCAAGACCATCCGTGAACTCGAAGAAGAGACCGGCGCATCGATCGAGATCGATGATGACGGAACCGTCCGTGTCGGTGCTCCTGATACGGCTTCCATGAACCTGGCAAAGGACCGGATCCTTGCGATCGGGTTCCCGCCTGAGGCGAAGGTCGGAGAGGTCTACGACGGAGAGGTTGTGAACATCACCAAGTTCGGTGCGTTCGTCAACATTCTCCCAGGTCGTGACGGACTCCTCCACATCTCGAAGATCGGTGGCGGCAAGCGCATCGACAAGGTCGAGGATGTCCTCTCCCTTGGTGACAGCGTCAAGGTTGTCGTTCGTGAGATCGACGATCGCGGCAAGGTCAGCCTCGACATGGCGGATGCGCCATCGTCAGGTGGAGACGACTCCGGTTCGCCCGCTCCTGCTCCTCGTGAGCAGTCCAGGGATGACAACCGTGGTGGTGGTGGTGATCGCAACCGCAACCGTGGTGGTGATCGCAACCGCAACCGTGATCGGAACCGTGATCGTGACTCCAAGCCAGCTGACAAGCCAGGCCGCAAGGTCGTCTCGTTCGAGGACGAGTTCGAGTCGAAGGACTAGCTGAGAAGGTACTTGGTACTCGGTACCTGGTACTTGGACAGGCCAGAGTGGCCCCGGAGAGATCCGGGGCCACTCTTGTTCGTTAGGGAACCAGTTCCAGTTCGAACGGTACGTAGTCGCCGGCGAGGCCGGTCAGTAGACCATCCTGGATTGTCTCGAATACCAGAGGCAACGAGGTCTGCTCTGTGCTGACCACTGGCGGCCAGACACACTGAGCGTCGTTCCAGGTACCGGCATCGAACGGGTCAGCTTCCGTGATATGTAACGTGGCGGTCACGGTATGTGGCAGTGTGGGACCGATGATCTGACCAGAGTCGATGGTTCCTGTCTAGTCGCTCCCGGCTCCTGTGCAGCCCATGAACAGACCTTTTTGATGGACAGCGAGATCACCGCTGATGAGCCCATCGTCGTCGACCGTGACAGTGAAGGTGTTGATATCTGGCTTCCCGAAGTCTTGGGCGATGATGTCGACGAGAATCCGTTGATCGAAGGGGCCCGTGTAGACGCCTGAAGGAATCGCAGGCGGAAGATCCTCGTCGCCTGGTTCGGTGGTTGTCAGGTCTGCGGGAGTCGCCGTCGTTGTAGTGTCGTCGCCCGCTGTTGTGGTTGTCTCCAGGGCGACAGTGGTAGTGGTGGCGTCTGGCGTGCCAAGACAGGTGTCGAAGGCATTGGTTCCACGAAAGACCTCACAGCAACTTGCTCGCAGCGCTGCATCATCAGTCCTGGCGCAGTACGAGGGGTTGCCTGAGATGGTCGCGCGACAGTCATTCGCCATATCGGGGCCCGCCAGGAGATCGAGATGGTTGCAGTACCTGCAGTAATTGGTGGCAACGGCTGCCTCGTAGATACAGATCTCGCGTCCTGTCGATGTGAGGCTCCAAC
>JAMBLL010000115.1 GCA_023336765.1 Actinomycetes bacterium
CCTCGTAGACCGATGTCGTACAGGTCAATGGTCCCGCACATGTCTGGTCCGTCGCCGAGAAGGTGGCCGGTCTTGAACATGTGGAATGTCGCGGTTCTCTGTGCACGGAAAGCTGGTCCCGTCGCCAAGCCGGAATCTCCGGATACACCAGAGGGGATATCGACCGAAAGAACGGGTATGTCCGTAACGGTCCAGGGGATGGCCACCTCAGGAAGTTCACCTCGGAAACCCGTCCCGTACAGTGCATCGATGATGAGGTCGCCATCGACGACATCGCCCATCGGTCGCATGCGAATGCCAGATGCCTGAGCCGCATGCATCGCTCTCCCAGCGACCGTGTCAGGTTCGGGCATCCCGTCGTGGTGCACCGTGACCAAAGCGCCGCGGCGAGCCAGATACCGTGCCGCGACATACCCGTCACCACCGTTGTTGCCGCGCCCCGCAAGCACATGCACATCGGTCCCGTACGCCACATCCATGGTAGCCGCTGACATCGCCACCGAGAATCCGGCGGCGTCCATCAGCGCATCGGCCCGGTCGGCCGCGCGTGCATCGACCCTCTGCATTTCCGCTACGGACAGCACGGCATCCATCAGGCGTGCTCCCCCTGGGAGATCACGAACACCATGGCGTTGTCACCCGTGTGCGTGATCGTGATCTTGATGTCCGTGATCCCAAGAAGTTCTGCCCGAGTCTTTGCCTTGCCGTAGAGGTTCACACGAGGAGGGCCGCCACCGGTAATCTCGATGTCCTTCCACGGGATGCGTCGCCAACCCGTGAACATGCTCTTCATCACGGCTTCTTTCCCCGCAAACCTAGCAGCGAGGCGTTCCGATGGGTCGACGAACCGATTGGCGTACTCCCATTCAACGTCGGTGAAGCACCTCCGTCTGAACGCCTCAGCGTTCTTTGCAAGCAATCGCCGCACACGCGATACCTCAGCAAGGTCGATTCCCAGACCGATAATGTCCATGGGGAGGAGGGTACATCGTAAATCGTAAGTCGTAAATCGAACGGAGCATCGCTCCTTCTGATTCTGAGGCGATTTACGATTTACGATCTACTTTGTACGGGCTTCCTCACTCCACTGTCACGCTTTTTGCCAGGTTCCTTGGTTGATCGATGTCGTGGTCCCGCATTCGGGCAACGTGATAGGCGAGCAGTTGGAGTGGAACAACAGCTGCAACGGGACCGAGAAGATCCTCGACATCGGGGATGCGCATGACGATGTCTGCATACTTGTCGATCTCCGTATCCGTGTCGTATGCCACCGCGATGATCCTGCCTCCGCGCGCCTTGACCTCCTGAACCGCCGAGATCGTCTTGTCGTACACCGCTCGCTGGGTGAGGATCACGACGACGGGAACACCGTCCGTGATCAACGCAAGCGTCCCATGTTTGAGCTCACCAGCCGGCATCGCCTCAGAGTGCAGATAGGAGATCTCCTTGAGCTTGAGCGAGCCCTCCATGGCGATCGCGTAGTCGAGACCACGCCCGATGAAGTACACGTCCTGTGCATCCTTGATCGCTTCAGCCGCAACGATGGCCTGCGGTTCTCGAGAAAGAACCTCCTCGATCACTCCGGGCATCTGGTGGAGGCCGTGGGAGAGCGCGGCCGCGAGGTCAGGATCCACGGTGCCGCGAACAGCTCCGATCCTCAGAGCCAAGAGATATTGTGCGATCAACATCGCCATGTACGCCTTCGTGGAGGCGACCGAGATCTCTGGCCCCGCCCGCGTGTACAGGATGTCGTCCGCGTAGCGAGCCAACGTTGAACCGACAACGTTCGTGATCGCAAGCATCCGGGAACCCTGTTCGCCCGCCTGTCTCGCTGCAGCAAGCGTGTCTGCGGTCTCGCCTGACTGTGAGATCGCAATCGTCAGCTGGTTCGAACTCATGATCGGGTCGGCGTATCGAAGCTCATGGGCGTACTCAACGTTCGCAGGGAGTCGCAGCACACGTCTGAAGATCTCCTGGCCGATCAATCCAGCGTGATACGCCGTGCCACACGCGGTGATCCACACACGGTCGAGATCGCGAACGTAGTCATCGTCGAAAGAAACATCTTCGAGCCAGACCGTGCCGTCCTCATCGAGGCGGCCAGCGAGCGTCTCAGTAATGACCGCGGGTTGTTCGTTGATCTCTTTGAGCATGAAGTGCTCATATCCGCCCTTTTCCGCCTGCTGGGAATCCCAGTCGATATGGATCACCTCGCGATCCACCGGCGAACCATCGATCGTTTCGACGGTGGCACCATCGGCTGTCACGATGACCATCTCATCATCCTCGATGATTATGAAGTCCCTGGTGCGGTGCAACACTGCGGGGATGTCCGAAGCGAGGAACGTCTCACCGTCTCCGAGTCCCACGACCAACGGGCTGATCTTGCGCACAGCAACGATCTTCCCCGGCTCGCGTTTGGTCATCACAACCATCGCGTATGCGCCTTCTGACAACGCGACGGTTCTACGCACGGCTTCAACGATGTCCCCATCGTATTCTCGTGCGATCAGGTGAGCAAGGATCTCCGTATCCGTTTCGGACGTGAACTCGGCGCCCTTGTCGATGAGACCTTCCTTGAGCGACTGGAAGTTCTCGATAATGCCGTTGTGGACGACAACGAACTCTCCAGAGGGGTCCGAATGCGGATGTGCGTTCTTGTCTGATGGAACGCCGTGCGTGGCCCAACGTGTATGGCCAATGCCAACGGATCCAGCAAGCGGTTCGACTTCAAGCAACGTTTCGAGGTTGACGATCTTGCCTTGAGCCTTACGGATATCGATCGAACCGTTGGCTACCGCAATACCAGCGGAGTCGTAACCGCGGTATTCGAGTCTTCGCAGGCCGTCTACCAGTATCGGGGTCGCTTCTTGAGGCCCCACGTATCCCATAATCCCACACATTGCGCGCGATCTCCTTTGTGTCTGGAGACGGGTGATGCGGCATTACTGGGTTTCCCCACTCACATCGGGTCGGTTTCTGTCCCGGGGGTCACTCCCCGGTTTTGGACCGATCCGTCACGACTGTGAGCAGCCGAGAGGGCATCCGCCGAACGTTTCGATACTCCCTCTTCCTCGTCGCCTCGTCACCGAGGGCTGGCGCTTGAAGAGTTCGCATCACGCGTCTCGATTTGGAGGAGAGTTTACAGCCATCAGCCAGAAGACAGCTATCAGTAAGAAGAAAGCTATCAGCTGTCAGCCATCAGCCTTCAGCCAGAAGAGAGCCATCAGC
>JAMBLL010000116.1 GCA_023336765.1 Actinomycetes bacterium
TATATTCCTGAGCCTGTGCGTGAGATGGATAAGCCGTTTTCGATGCCGATTGAGGATGTGTTTTCGATTACGGGTCGTGGGACGGTGGTGACTGGTCGTATTGAGCAGGGTGTGCTCAAGGTTGGTGATCAGGTTGAGATTGTTGGGTTGCGTGATCTCCAGACGACAACGGTGACGGGTATTGAGATGTTCCGTAAGTTGTTGGATCAGGGTCAGGCTGGTGACAATGTTGGTTTGTTGTTGCGTGGTATTGGGAAAGAGGATGTGGAGCGTGGTCAGGTGATTGCTGCTCCGAAGTCGATTACGCCTCATACCGAGTTCGAGGGCAATGTGTATGTGTTGACCAAGAATGAGGGTGGGCGTCATAATCCGTTCTTTGATGGGTATCGGCCGCAGTTTTATTTCCGTACGACGGATGTGACGGGTTCTGTGAAGTTGCCTGAGGGCACTGAGATGGTGATGCCTGGTGATAACACGGAGATGACGGTGACGTTGGGTAAGCCGATTGCTATGGATGAGGGTTTACGTTTCGCTATTCGTGAGGGTGGCCGCACTGTTGGTGCGGGCCGTGTCACAAAGATCATCGAATGAAGAAGCTATCAGCTATCAGCTATCAGCTATCAGCAAGCACTCCAACAGCGCAAGCTGACGGCTGTGGGCTGACGGCTGACGGCTACGAACGAAGAGAGTATTCATGACAGACGAGCATCGGATCCGCATCCGACTCAAAGCGTACGACCACTCGGTCGTCGACGAGTCGGCGCGAAAGATCGCGGAAACGGTGATCCGTACACAGGCGAAGATCAAAGGTCCGGTTCCATTGCCGACCAGAATTCATCGCTACACCGTCATCCGGGGACCGCACGTCGACAAGACGTCACGTGAGCACTTCGAGATACGGATTCACAAGCGGCTCATCGACATCCTTGAACCGACCCCGAAGACGGTTGACTCGCTTATGCGACTCGACCTCCCAGCGGGCGTCGAGGTGGAGATCAAGACATGAATACGATAATCGGAGAGAAGTTGGGCATGACCCAGATCTTCGACGATGAGGACCGGGCCGTCCCGGTGACCGCCGTCAAGGCAGGGCCTGTCGTCGTCACGCAGATCAAGCGTGTGGATACCGACGGGTACAACGCCGTTCAGATCGCATTCAAGGAGATGTCCACGGCCAAGGCCGGCCGGCCCGCAACGGGCCACTTCGCCAAGGCTGGTGTTGCCCCGCAGCGCCACGTCATCGAAGTTCGCGTCGACGATCCTGACGCCTTCGAGCCTGGCCAGGTCATCACGATCGCGGACGTCCTCGAAGCAGGCGGCAAAGCGGACGTGACGGCTGTGTCGAAAGGTAAGGGCTTCGCAGGAGTCATGAAGCGTCACAACTTCAAGGGCCAAGGTGCGTCCCACGGTGTCCACAAGGTGCACCGCGCCCCTGGTTCTGTTGGAGCGTGTGCGACCCCTGCCCGTGTATTCAAGGGCAAGCGTATGCCAGGGCGCATGGGCGGAGATCAGGTGACGATGCTGAACCTCGACGTCATCTCGGTTGATGCTGACCGCAATCTTCTTCTCCTTCGAGGTGCCATACCAGGCCCTAAGGGTGCCGTGGTTGTTGTTCGGAAGGCGGTGAAGGTCAATGGGTGACACGCTCACCGCAGATCTCTACACAGCTGATGGAGCCCTTCAGGGCGAAATCGAACTGAACGAGGGCATTTTCGGCATCGAACCGAACGCCGATGTGATGCATCAGGTGGTCACCGCCCAGCTCGCTGCCAAGCGTGCGGGAACACACTCGACAAAGACACGCGCTGAGGTGCGTGGCGGTGGAACGAAACCATGGCGCCAGAAAGGCCTCGGCCGTGCGCGTCACGGTTCGATCCGTTCACCCCAGTGGGTGGGAGGTGGTGTTGTTCACGGCCCCAAGCCCCGCGACTACAGCCAGAGGACACCGAAGAAGATGAAGCGACTCGCACTGCGAAGTGCGCTGTCTGCACGCGCTGCTGAGGGTCAGATCAGGGTCATCGAATCGTTCGATGGATGGGATGTCCCCAGGACAAAGAACGCAACCGCATTGCTTGAGGCAATGGGCGTCACAGGCAAGGTGCTCCTCCTTGCAGAGGATCATGAGCGTACGGCTATCAAGTCGTTCCGTAACCTCGATCATGTGATCGCATCGAACCTCGGCCAAGCGAACACATACGACGTGTTGTGGGCAGAGACGGTCATCATGAGCAAGGGAACACTCGAACTCGGCCAGGGCGCACCGCGCGGAACCGATGAGCATGCGGAAGCAAGCCAACAGCAGACAGAGGAAAGCCGTCAGCCGTCAGCCGTCAGCTCTCAGCAGACAGAGGAAAGCCGTCAGCCGTCAGCCGTCAGCTCTCAGCAAGAGGACGAGGCGGATGACACGGTTGTGGAGGAGGGCGAATGAAGAATCCTCGCGATATCATCTTCGAACCGGTCGTATCTGAAAAGTCATACGACCTGGTAAGCCAGAACAACACGTATTCGTTCATCGTTGATCCGCGGTCAAACAAGACCGAGATCAAGCAAGCTATCGAGTCAATCTTCGAGGTCAGGGTCGTTAGCGTGTCCACTATGAACCGTCAAGGTAAGCGAAAACGCACCGGTGCGACGATAGGGAGACGGAAGGCCACAAAGCGTGCCCTCGTAACCCTGCAAGACGGTGACTCCATCGAATTTTTCGAGGTATAGCCAATGGGCGTAAGGAAACTCAAGCCAACTTCTCCAGGACGTAGGCACATGACCGTGTCGGACTTCGACACGATCACGAAGTCGACCCCTGAGAAGAGCCTTCTGGCTCCTCAGACCCGGTCGTCCGGGAGAAACTCATACGGTCGTATCACGTCGCGTCACCGCGGTGGTGGCCACAAGCGTCGATACCGCATTATCGACTTTCGCAGGACGAAAGATGGCATTCCAGCCAGAGTCGCGTCCATCGAATACGACCCGAACCGAAACGCCCGCATCGCTCTCCTGCACTATGTTGACGGAGAGAAGCGCTATATCCTGGCTCCAGTCGGGATCAAGGTCGATGACCTGCTCGAATCTGGGCCTGGTGCCGAGATTCGTCCAGGCAATGCCCTGCCGCTGCGCAACATCCCGACAGGGACCCTGGTGCACGGCGTCGAGCTTCGTCCCGGTGGCGGAGCAAAGATGGGCCGCTCTGCGGGTACGGCGATCCAGCTCATGTCGAAAGAGAACAAGGTTGCCCTGCTCCGTCTCCCCTCAGGTGAGATGCGCCAGGTCAGCCTCGACGCGAGAGCGACGATCGGCCAGGTGGGTAACACTGAGGCCGAATTGGTGAAGATCGGTAAGGCAGGACGGAATCGTTGGAAGGGCAAGCGCCCTCAGTCACGCGGTGTTGCCATGAACCCGGTCGACCACCCTCTTGGTGGTGGCGAAGGTCGCAGCTCGGGTGGACGACACCCGGTTAGCCCGTGGGGCAAGCCAGAGAAAAGAACACGCAAGAAGAACAAGGCGAGCGATAAGAACATCGTGCGTCGTAGAAACACGAAAGGGAAGAGGTAGGCCATGGCGAGGAGCCTCAGAAAAGGGCCGTTCGTCGACGAAAGCCTCTTGAAGAAGGTTGAGAAGGCGAACGCAGGGAGCGACAAGCGCGTCATCCGCACGTGGAGTCGGCGCTCGACCGTCACTCCTGAGATGGTTGGTCTGACGATCGCTGTTCATGACGGCCGCAAGCACGTTCCCGTGTACATCAACGAGTCGATGGTCGGTCACAAGCTTGGGGAGTTCGCCCCTACGCGGACGTTCCGCGGGCACATGACCGACAAGTCAGTGACTCGACGATGAACGCCCGAGCCCAGGCAAAGCACATTCGGCAGTCTCCGTACAAGGTGAGACGCGTCCTTGACCTCGTGCGGGGTCTCCCCGTAGACGAAGCCAGGGTCGTGTTGGAATTCACAGGCCGCAAGGCCGCTGGAACCATCATCAAAGTTCTGGATTCGGCAGTCGCCAATGCCGAACACAATTTCGCACTCGACGCAGAGGAACTCTACGTAGCCGAGGCATACGCGGACGAAGGTCCGACGCTCAAGCGTTGGCGCCCTCGAGCCCGTGGCCGAGCCACGAAGATCCGCAAGCGCACGAGTCACATCACGATCGTAGTTGCTGAGACCGAGGAGGTTGCCTGATGGGGCAGAAAATCCATCCATACGGTCTGCGACTCGGAATTGTCACAGATTGGAAATCGCGCTGGTACAGCGACAAGGAGTACGCCGCAAACGTCCTCGGGGATTACAAGATCCGGACGTACCTGCAGGACGAGCTCAAGCGCGGTGCGGTCTCTCGCATCGACATCGAGCGCATCGGTGACAAGAAGGTCCAGATCGACATTCACACAGGACGGCCTGGTGTGGTCATCGGTCGCGGAGGGTCTGAGGCTGAACGGCTTCGTGCAGGACTCGAGGATCTTTCCGGGCGCAGAGTCAAATTCAATGTCATCGAGGTTCACAACCCTGAGATGGATGCAACCCTGCTCGCACGCAGCGTTGCTGACCAGTTGGAGGGCCGTGTGTCCTTCCGCCGCGCGCTCAAGCGCACAGTCGCAACCGCTTTGAAGGCAGGAGCAGAGGGCGTTCGTGTCCAGGCATCTGGCCGTCTCGGCGGTGCAGACATGGGTAGGCGCGAGTGGTATCTCGAAGGACGAGTGCCGCTCCACACGCTCCGTGCCGACATCGACTATGGCCAGGCCACTGCCGCCACCACCGTTGGTGCTATCGGCGTCAAGGTGTGGGTGTACAAGGGTGACATCATGGTGCGCCCCGGTGCTGCCAGCAGGGCAGCACAGGATGCCAAGCTCGCATCAGGCCGTCCAGCAGAGCGCACGCGACGCCGGTCAGTCAAATCTCGCGCAGAGGCTGCCGCTGGTGGGTCCGAAAAGAGGATCATCGAAGCTGGCGGCGGAAAGCGCGTTATCGAAGCCGGCGGAGGTAGTCGACCGGGCGGCAAGCGGATCATCGAGGCCGGCGGGGGCAAGAAGGTCACAGCGGCCGAAGCCACGGCTGAACTCGAGGAAGCCCGCGAGTCCGAAACACCAGGTGAGAAGCTCGAAGATGCCAAGCACGCGGAACTCGTGGTCGAGGCCGAGAAGTCTCTTGGCGAGGATGCAGCCAGCGATCTGCTCACGACCCATGTGGCGGTCGATGCCCAGGAACTGGAATCGCTGCCTGATGTCGATGCGGCCATCGAAGCTGAAGAAGTGGCGAAAGAGACAGAGCAAGCTGCGGTTGAGGCACTCCAGCCTTCGGCCGAAGCCGTCGAGGACGCAGCGAGTGCGTCCGAAGGGGCTACAGACACCGACGAATCCGGCGAGGAGGCCTAGTCATGTTGATGCCAAAGCGCACCAAGTACCGCAAGGTACAAACGGGCCGCATGAAAGGCAAGGCCAAAGGCGGGACGAGTGTTTCGTTCGGCGAATATGGCCTCCAGGCCCTCGAACCTGGCTGGATCACATCACGTCAGATCGAAGCTGCTCGTATCGCGATGACCCGCAAGATCAAGCGTGGAGGGAAGGTCTGGATAACGATCTTCCCTGACAAGCCCATCACAGAGAAGCCTGCAGAGACCCGTATGGGGTCAGGCAAGGGAAACCCAGAGTACTGGGTAGCCGTTGTCAAGCCAGGCCGCGTGATGTTCGAGATGTCTGGAGTCGACGAGGATTTGGCGAAGGAAGCCATGCGTCTCGCTGCGTTCAAGCTGCCTGTTAAGACGAAGTTCGTAACAAGGGATGCACTATGAACGCGACGGAACTTCAGAAACTCAGTTACAAGGAGCTCGGTGAGAAGCTCGACGAATCGAAGGAAGAACTTTTCAATCTTCGGTTCCAGCTCGTTACCAACCAGCTCGACAATACAGCCAGGCTCAAAGAGGTCAAGCGCGACATCGCTCGCGTCTACACCGTGATGCGTTCACAAGAGATCGCAGCCTGGGAATCACAGCAGGAGGAGGCATAGATGGAGCGCGCAAACCGCAAGGTACGCGTCGGGATCGTTGTTTCCGACGCTCGTGACAAGACCATCACCGTTGAGGTCCGAGATGCCAAGCGTCACCAACGCTATGGCAAGACGGTACCGGTACGTGCAAAGTTCCACGTCCACGATGAAACGAACGACGCCCGTTTGGGTGACACCGTCCGAATCGTCGAGACTCGCCCACTTTCGAAGTCGAAGAGGTGGCGTATCGAAGAGATCGTGGAGCGTGCGAGATGATCCAACAGGAATCGCGTCTTAAGGTCGCAGACAACTCAGGAGCGCGTGAAGTACTCACTATTCGAGTACTGGGTGGCTCAGGTCGCAGGTACGCGGGTGTCGGAGATGTCATCGTCGCAACCGTGAAGGACGCTACCCCAGGTGGCAACGTCAAGAAGGGCGAGGTCGTCAAGGCCGTTGTTGTCCGTACGAAGAAGGAACGTCGTCGTGAGGATGGCTCCTACATTCGTTTCGATGAAAACGCATGTGTGCTCATCAACGACCAACGCCAGCCGCGCGGCACCCGTATCTTCGGACCGGTCGCCCGTGAGTTGAGAGACAAGAAGTTCATGCGCATCGTATCGCTTGCACCGGAGGTGCTGTGATGAAACTGCGCAGCGGAGACCATGTTCTGGTGATCACCGGCAAGGACGCCGGCAAGGAATCCCGGATCGCACGAGTCTTCCCGAAAGACAACAGGATCATCGTCGAAGGTGTTGCCACCGCCAAGCGCCACCAGCGCCCAACAGGTGAACTCAACACCGGAGGCATCATCGACAAGGACATGCCGATCGACGCATCCAATGTGTTGATCGTGTGCAAGGAGTGCGGCCCGACGCGAATCGGCGCACGCATTGATGATGACGGTAAGAAGCACAGAGTGTGCCGGAAATGCGGGAACGATCTCTAATGGCTCCACGATTCAAAGAAAAATACACAGATGAGGTCAGAGGTCAACTTATGACCGAACTCGACCTCGAAAACGTGATGCGGATTCCAACGCTCTCCAAGATCGTCGTGAACATGGGTGCAGGGGACGCAGCGGCGGACTCGAAACTCATCAACGGCGTAGTGGAGGACCTCAGACTCATCACGGGTCAACAGCCGAAGGTCAACCGAGCTCGTAAGTCGGTTTCGAACTTCAAGCTCCGTGAGGGGCAAGCGGTTGGAGCGCATGTGACGATGCGTGGCGACCGGATGTGGGAGTTCTTCGATCGGCTGGTCTCCCTGTCGATCCCACGCATTCGAGACTTCCGCGGGTTGAACCCGAACGGATTCGATGGCCGTGGCAACTACAGCTTTGGCGTCGACGAACAGTTGATCTTTCCCGAGATCGACTACGACAAGGTCATGAAGGTCCGCGGTTTGGACATCACTTTGGTGACAACCGCGGAGACGGACGCACAGGGGAAAGCACTCCTCGAAGCGTTCGGGTTCCCATTCCGCAGACAGCAGGTAGGTGCCTGATGGCGAAGAAATCAAAAGTCGTTAAGAACAACGAACGTAAGGTGATCGTCGCGCAGTATGCAGATCGACGCGCCTTACTCATCAAGATAATCAAAGACCCTGAGGCCTCCTACGTGGACAAGCGTGAAGCTTACGCGAAGATCGCAAAGATGCCCAGGGATGCAAGTGCCACGCGTTATCGCAATCGATGCAACGTGACCGGGCGGCCTCGCGCCTATTTCCGGAAGTTCGGCCTGTCGCGCATCATGCTGCGTGAAATGGCTCATCGGGGCGACCTGCCAGGCGTCAGAAAGGCGTCGTGGTAACGATGTACACAGATCCGATCGCAGACATGCTGACCAGGATTCGTAACGCCAACTCGGCGCTGCACCCTGAAGCAGCGATGCCTACATCGAAAGTCAAAGAAGAGATCGCCCGGATCCTCTCAGAAGAGGGGTACATCGACGGATGGAAGCTCCAGGACGCAACGGTGGGGTCAGAGCTCGTCGTTCGACTCCGGTACGACGCTGAACGTCAACGGGTCCTTCAAGGTATCCAGAGGGTCTCCAAGCCTGGCCGTCGTGTGTACTCAGCTGCTCGCGACATCGAGCGTGTGCGTGGGGGCCTTGGTGTCACCATCGTGTCAACGTCCTCAGGTGTCATGACTGACAGGGATGCCCGCCAGCGCAACGTTGGCGGCGAAGTCCTGTGCAGGGTGTGGTGACATGAGTCGAATAGGCAAAGCCCCGATCAGCCTCCCCAGTGGCGTCGAAGTGAAGGTCAGCGGGACCAACGTTGAGGCCAAGGGGGCCAAGGGCACCCTGAACCAGTACATCGATCCAACGATCTCGGTGAGCGTCGACGACGGCATCGTCTCGCTCTCAAGAGCGAACGATGAGCGAGGTACAAAGGCGCTCCACGGTTTGTATCGCTCCCTGATCTCCAACATGGTGATCGGTGTATCCGAGGGGTACTCCAAGGAACTTACAGCTGTGGGCGTCGGTTACCGTGCCGCGCTCAAGGGCAAGGACATCGAGTTACAGGTCGGGTTCTCACATCCCGTCAACATCATCGCACCCGATGGCATCACGTTCGAGGTTCCTGAACCTACGAAGATCATCGTGATTGGCATCGACAAGCAGAAGGTTGGCCAAGCTGCCGCGAACATCCGTTCCGTTAGGCCGCCCGAGCCCTACAAGGGCAAGGGCATCCGATACAAGGACGAACACGTGCGCCGCAAGGCCGGTAAGGCAGGAGTCTCCGGATGAGGGGTACACGAACAGACGCGCGCCGGCGCAGGCACTTCAGGGTGCGCAAGACGGTGCACGGTACACAGAGTCGCCCGCGCCTCGCTGTGTTCCGAAGCAACAAGTACATCTATGCACAGGTCATCGACGACGACAGCGGTCGCACGATCGCTGCGGCTTCCTCGAGGGAGTCTGCGGTCAAGGGTTCCACGCTCACCGTGGGCACCGCTACTGAGGTCGGGAAGCTCGTTGGCGCACGTGCACAGGACGCGGGAGTCTCCAAGGTCGTGTTCGACCGTGGAGGATTCACATTCCACGGACGGATCGAGGCCCTCGCTGAGGCTGCCCGTGAATCCGGCCTCGAGTTCTAGGAGCCGGTGATGACAACACAGAACAGAGGTCGTAGCGACCGCAGAGACCGATCGAGAGGCCGCTCGAGAGAGCGGGACGTCCCGGAGTTCGACGAACGCGTGATCACGATCAATCGTGTGGCGAAGGTGGTCAAGGGTGGACGTCGATTCTCGTTCACCGCACTTGTCGCTGTCGGCGACGGTAAGGGCCGTGTCGGTATCGGATACGGAAAGGCCAAGGAAGTTCCCGCAGCCATCCAGAAAGCATTCGAACTCGCCCGCAAGGACATGTTCAACGTGCCAATGGCAGGCGACACGATCATTCATGAGATCATCGGCGAACAAGGCGCCAGCCGTGTGTTGCTGAAGCCAGCGGCTCCAGGTACCGGTGTCATCGCAGGAGGCGCTGTGCGCCAGATCCTTGATGCGGCAGGTGTACACAACGTTCTGGCGAAATCGCTTGGATCCCCGACGCACATCAATGTGGCAAAGGCCACGGTTGCAGCGTTGAAGGGCCAGCAGCGTCCAGACGAGGTCGCCAAGGCGCGAGGAAAGCGTGCAGAGGAGATCTTCCCACCCGCATTGCTT
Organism: Actinomycetes bacterium; assembly: GCA_023336765.1. Taxonomy (GTDB): domain Bacteria; phylum Actinomycetota; class Acidimicrobiia; order Spongiisociales; family UBA5794; genus JAMBLL01. The sequence goes on from JAMBLL010000116.1 coordinate 9,640, forward strand.
GCCGCGTACAACTCTGCAGAACTCATGCGGACGAAGGCTTAACCATGGCAGACATGTTGAAGATCACACTCAGGCGCAGCCTCATCGGTGAGAGGCCGAAGGCCCGTGCCACAGTAGAGAGCCTTGGCTTACGCAGGATCAACTCCTCAGTGGAGCGGCCAGACACCTCGTCGGTTCGAGGGATGGTCCACAGCGTCAAGCATCTGCTCGAAGTGGAGGAAATCTGATGAAACTACATCATCTCCGACCAGCGGAGGGTTCGAAGAAGCGCAAGATCCGCGTCGGACGCGGCGAAGGCGGACGGCGTGGAAAAACCGCTGGCCGTGGGACCAAGGGTCTCAAGGCTCGAAGCAAGGTGCGCCCAGGTTTTGAGGGTGGCCAGACGCCGCTCATCAAGCAGATGCCAAAGCTCAAGGGCTTTCGCAATCCGAACCGTGAAGAGTTCACCGTCGTGAACGTCGAGCGCCTCGAGGTGTTCGATGCTGGCGCCACGGTGTCTCCTGCGGAGATGCGTGAGGCCGGATTCGCCAAGAAGCGCGGGAAGATCAAGGTTCTGGGACAGGGCGACATCAACGTTGCGCTCACCGTCAGGGCTCACGCCTTCTCCTCAGGAGCGGCTGCCAAGATCACGGCCGCTGGCGGGACAATCGAACTGCTTGAGGACAACTAGCTGAATCGACCCGGGTTGGGCGTGACGGCGGTAACCTAGTCGCTAATCGCACGGGCAACCCGGTCTCGAGCTTTCGCACACCGAACCACCAACAACCAAATACCCACCGAACCGACAGGAAATTCATGCTCACCGCCTTCAGGAATGCGTTCAGGATTCACGACCTGCGTAACAAGATCCTGTTCACCCTGTTCATCATCGCGCTGTACCGGCTTGGTTCCACCATTCCGGTCCCCGGTGCAGACCTGTCAGCGATTGCCGATTTCGCGGATCAGGCTGAGCAGTCGGGATTCGTCGGTCTCTTGAACCTGTTCTCTGGTGGCGCGTTGACCCAGCTGTCGATCTTTGCGTTGGGGATCATGCCGTACATCACGGCGTCGATCATCCTGCAGCTTCTGACGGTTGTCATCCCGAAACTCCAGTCCCTCCAGGAGGACGGGGAGAGCGGGCGGAAGGTCATCACTCAGTGGACACGGTACGTGACTGTGATCCTTGCGCTGTTGCAGTCGACCGGGTTTGCGTACCTGTTCCATAGTGGGCAGTTCTCGAACGGCATCGACCTGATTCCGGATTTCACACCGAGGACGGTCATCATCGTCGTCATCACGATGACCGCAGGTACCGCACTGCTCATGTGGATGGGGGAGCTCATCACCCAGCGCGGTATCGGCAACGGTATGTCGATCATCATCTTCGTGTCGATCATCAGCCAGATTCCAGGCCAACTCGCGATTCTGAATGCGAACTCGGCGACCTATCAGTTCGTGATCATCCTCGGAGTGATGCTTGCTTTGACCGTCGGGATCATCTACACCGAACAGGGTCAAAGAAGGATTCCTGTCCAATTCTCCAAGAGGATCCGCGGTCGCAAGGTCATGGGTGGACAATCAACCTACATTCCGCTGAAGGTCAACATGGCTGGTGTTATCCCCGTGATCTTCGCGACGTCGATCATGTATTTCCCTGCTCTGATCGCCTCAGCACTTCCACCAACAGGTTGGGGTGCGGGTATCAGGGACTGGATCAACGACAACATGCTGTCGACATCTGGTGGCCAGGGTGGTGGCGGCTTCTCCCCGAGCCTCTGGTACATCGGAATTCTCGCTCTGCTCGTCGTCTTCTTCACCTACTTCTACACGGCGATCCAGTTCGACCCTGAGCGTCAGGCCGAGATGATCCAGCGTCAAGGTGGATTCATCCCCGGTATTCGTCCTGGAAGAGCTACGGTCAACTACCTCAGCTATGTGCTGTCACGGATCACGCTGACAGGTGCCCTGTACCTGGCGCTCGTCACGATCCTGCCATCTTTGCTCGGCTGGTTGTGGGGCGTGCCCGTTGGGCTGTCCGGCGTGTCGATCATCATCGTTGCAGGTGTTGCCCTCGAAACGAGCAAACAGATCGAGAGCCAGTTGACGATGAGGAACTACGAGGGCTTCCTCTCCTAGGGGAGAAGTCACTCAACGCCGTGGTGGCGTGTCAACCGATTGGAAGTGAACACATGTCGAGAAGGATCCTCTTTCTGGGCCCCCCAGGGGCAGGCAAAGGAACACAAGCGGCGATGATCGCCTCTGCGCTCCACATACCCCACATCTCGACTGGTGAGATGCTCCGTGACGCAGTCTCTCGAGGCACGGACCTGGGGAAACAGGTCGAGGGAGTCATGGCTGCGGGTGATCTGGTCTCCGATGATCTTGTTGTAGCGATTGTTGATGAGCGGCTGAGCCAGTCCGATGCCAATTGTGGCTATGTTCTCGACGGATTCCCAAGGAACGCGGCTCAAGCCGAGGCTCTCAACGACGCCGTGATCAACGCCATAGGCACTGTCGTTCTTCTCAAGGCCGATGCCGATGAACTCGTCTCCAGGCTGATGAAGCGTGCCGAGCAAGAGGGGCGCGCCGACGACAATGAGGAGACGATCAGACGCAGGCTCCAGGTGTACGACGCGGAGACCGCTCCGCTCGTTTCGTTCTACGGAGATGCGGTTCATCAGATCGATGGCATCGGTGGCATCGATGATGTGTTCTCGAGGATCATGCTTGCCCTCGTGGCTTTCTGAGCGGATTTTGACATGAATGGCAGTCGCATCATCACAAAGAAGACGGATGCCGATTTCGAGAAGATGAAGATCGCTGGCCAGTGTGTCGCTGCGATGCATCAGGCCGTGCGCGACATGGCCTCGCCAGGAGTTACCACGGCAGATCTGGACGAGGCCGCCCGCGAAGTCCTGGCTGAACGAAATTGCCGCTCCTCGTTTCTTGGATACGGAGGACCCGATAATCCGTTCCCCGGTGTCCTATGCACCTCACCGAACTCGACGATCGTCCACGGAATTCCTGGCAACTACGTCCTCAAAGATGGCGACATCATCAGTATCGATGCGGGTGCGATCTACGAGGGGTGGCATGGTGACGCAGCGTTCACGATGGCCATCGGAAATGTCTCCCAGGACGTCCAACTCCTGCTCGACGTGACGGAGAAGGCCCTTTGGGCCGGAATCGAGCAGGCTGTTGCTGGGAAGAGACTCGGTGACATCGGGTCCGCCGTTGAAGCGTGCGCTCACCCTCACGGTATCGGTGTCGTCCGTGAGTATGTCGGACACGGAATCGGCCGCCAGATGCACGAGGCGCCTTCTGTCCCCAACTACGGCAAAGCTGGAAAAGGTTTGCGACTCAAGACAGGGATGGCTCTGGCTATCGAACCGATGTTCAACGCAGGGACCGAGTCGTCGGTCGTGCTTGATGACAGTTGGACGGTCGTCACTGCCGACGGATCCCTTTCTGCCCACTTCGAGCACACCGTACTGCTCACACACGAGGGCAGTGTCGTGTCAACGCTCCCGGAGCCGTTACTGATCTGAGCGTTCTCTGGTCTCCGAATCGGTTATCGGTTGTCGGTTGACGAATTCTGGAGAATGACCGTTATCTGGTATCCTGTGGTTGATCTTGAATCGGCCAGATAGAGGTAGGGACATGGATGACAATCTGAAGAAGTGGCTGCCGTGGATCGCTGTTGCAGCAGTAGCGCTGATTGTGGTTGCGATCATCGCCATCAGGAGTGGAGATAGCGACGATGTCGCTGCGACGACCACTACAGCACAAGGGACAACGACGGAACCCGCGTCAACGACGTCCGTGGCGACGACCACGGTGCCAACAACCACGCTGCCGGCTACGACGACGACCCCGCCAACGACCGTACCTCCAACGACGCTGCCGCCGACAACGTTGCCGCCGACGACCGTACCCGACACCACGATTCCGGAACCGCCGATCGGAGAGCTGGTATTGGAGACCGATGGCGTCGGTGCGCTCGTGACCTTTGTCAGTTTCGGCGCCAACGATGAAGGTGCGATCGCCGCAGTTACAGCCTCGCTTGGGCCGAACACATTCGACAGCGGATGGATCCCATCGTTTTCGGGATATGGAACCTGTCCGGGTGATGAGGTTCGCGGAGTCGAATGGGGTTCCTTCGTCATGCTGTTCACCAAGGCGGACACGGCGTTCGAAACCGGAGGTGCTCCCCACTTCTTCTCGTACTACTACACGGAGGCACAACCGGACTTCGCCACTCCAGACATGATCGAGATCGGCTCGACCGTGGCGGAACTCAAGGCTGCCTATGACGGGCCCGATTTCTACTTCGACGAGTTCGAGTTCGACCCCTCGTTCGGGTTCTGGAAGTACATGGAGGACATTGACGCCCAGACTGTTCTCTGGGGAGGCACCACAGGACTGACTGATGGTGACCTAGTGACGTCGATCAACGGCGGACAGGGTTGTGGCGAGTAACTGTTCGACCATATTCAGATTCATACGCCAGGAAGAGGAATGCTTGGCGTCGGGATCTGATGTCCTGACGCCGACTTCTGGTATGTTGTCTGTATCGGTCTAGTGCGATGGAGGTAGGAGCATGGACGACAGTCTCAAAGTGCGGTTGCCATGGGTCGGAAGAGGTACGATTTTCCTGATTATTGTTGCGGCGTTGTTCCTTGGGGGCTGTGGCGGCGACGATGCGGCGTTGACGACGACCACAACGGTTCCGTCTGCGACAACGGTTCCTGAGCCCACGACCACGGCAGTTGCCCCGACGACGACCGTCGTAGGGGGCATCATCGCGATCACTGTCCCAACGACCACGACAACCACGACCACAACCACGGCAGCAACGACTGAGGCTCCACCGGCGACGGTGCCCGCGACGATCGCGCCGGCAGCTGCTCCGGCGACAGTCGAGTTCACGAACCACGGTATATACGCGGGCGAGACGTGGATCTACTTCGGATGGGATGACGAGGACACCATCGCGGCCGTGACTGCTGTTCTCGGCGCGCCAACGATCGATTTGGGGTGGGACGCAGACTCGATCTGCCCATCTCCGTCCCGGACGGTGAAGTGGGACGACCTCTTGTTGTTGTTCACGAAGGCTGACACCGATTTCTGGATCGGTGGCGTCCCTCACTTCTTCACCTATCAGTACTCGGGTAGCACACCTGAACTGTTCACTACCGAGGGTATCGGTCTCGGGTCAACCTTGTCCGATCTCGATGACGCGTATGGTGGACCGGACCTGATCATCACGGAGAGTCCGTTCGTACTTGGTGAAGGATTCTGGACCTACAAGGATGCACCATGGACCGGGATGTGGGGTTTTGCCACAGGACAGTCTCCAGCCGACACGGTGACATCCATCAACGGCGGTGCAGGCTGCGGGGAGTAGGGCTCGCTTCCTGCATCCCCCTTTCAAGGGGGATAAGCGACGAGTCCTACGAGGAGCTAGGGGGATACACCAAGCGGCACAATGGCTTGTTGGCTTCGCGTTATCCCCCTGCATCGTCGCTGACGCTCCTCTGCCGTCCCCCTTGAAAGGGGGACCGACCTTCTTGCGAGCTTGTATCGAAAAGGTTCGGTCTCTGGTCCCTCAGGACCACTACCTCATCGGCTGATCGCTCGTTTCTTGCGGTCCCCCTTTCAAGAGGGACGAGCGCGGTGCGACGAGGACTTCCGCCGCGGCTCTCAGGCGTACTTTTCAATGATCGCCGTAGCGGCCACACCGATGTCGGGTGCGATGATCGTTGGTGGAGGAAACGCTGGGCTGTAGATCTGGCCTGGGCGTTCGATAAAAACACCGTCGAGTCCCGCCGCGATCGCACCTGCGATGTCCCAATCGTGGGCAGCGACCATGACCATCTCCGAGGTGGACGTGTCCATGTGCCCTGCTGCTGCTTCGTACACCGATCGATGAGGCTTGAATCTGTTGACCATCTCCACGGACATAATCGTCTCGAAGAACCGCGAGATCTCCGCCTTGTTCAGCTGAGCGTGAGCCGTTTGTAGCGGTGAGTTGGTGAGGGCGACGAGCGTGAACCCGGACCCCGTGAGAATCGATAGACCCTCTATGACATCGGGATGGGGCGGCAATTGTACGAACAATGCCTTGACCTGTGCGATGTCATCCGGAGCGATCGTGATGCCACTTCTCGAGGCCACTGTTTCGAGCGCCGATGCTGCGAGGTCGGTGAACGGGACATAGCGATCGGTGACAGAGGACACGAACGAAAGCCTCAGAAGTTCAGAGAACCACATCCTGGCGTCGGGGTGATCTTCGAATCTACCACGGAACCATTCTCGGACAGGTGCGAGGTCGAGAAGCGTTTCGTTCACGTCGAATACGATGATGCGCGTCATGGATCATGACAGTACACCGTGTTTGCAAGGTGTACAGCGGGTGCGTATGATGCCATGTGCTCCCGAACGGGGGCGACGGTAGGGAAATGGAGCGACCATGAAACGTATGGCGATTGGGTTTGTTGCGCTGACTCTGTTGCTGACGGCTTGCCAGTCAGCAGCAGAGAACCTCGCGGAAAGCATCACTGAACAGATTGCAGAGCAGGCTGATGGCGTGGGGGACGTCGATATCGACCTCGATTCCGGAGAGATCAAGGTCGAGACTGATGATGGTGCCATCACGATCGGTGGCGGTGAGATACCCGACGGATTCGCCATCCCGTTCCCCGACGGATACCAGGTCACGAGTGTCTTCACGAACGACGAGTCTCAGGCCGTGTCCCTTGCATACCCGGGAGCGGAATTCGATGACATCGTGAGCTTCTACGCCGATTGGACTGCGAGCGATTCGAGCGATTGGTCGAATTCGACCAGCAGCATCAGCGGGGACGACGGCACCATCAACAACTCGAACTGGTTCGCCGATGACGGTGGAGGGTTCATCTCCGTTTCGAATCTGTGCCTGATCCTCGACGATTCGGTAGACTCAGATGACTGCATTTCGGTGAATCTGAATGTAAGCGGAGAGTAGGAGGACAGCCTTCAGCCGTCAGCCGTCAGCCGTCAGCCGTCAGCCGTCAGCCGTCAGCTAGAATCCGATGACCGCTGAAATCACGAAGTCGGTGTATGGTCCCTCGCTGATAGCTGATAGCTGATAGCTGATAGCTGATAGCTGATCCGCTATCCTACACTTGCGCCAGCAGTCCGTAATGGGCTGTACTTTTCTGTGACAATTCGACGTTGTCGATATCGACGGACTGCCCTGCAACGGGCCTCCCAAGATGTAGACGTCAAACACCTCTGGAATTCGATTCTCCGGTGCTTGGCGACAACGTCCCGATCAAGTACCGAGGCAGGATCACCGAATATGAAAGTTAGAGCCTCCGCAAAGAAGATGTGCGACAACTGTCGCATTATTCGTCGGCATGGCCGGGTCTGGGTGATCTGCTCCAACCCACGCCATAAGCAGCGTCAGGGGTAACACGTATGGCACGTATTTCAGGCGTCGACCTTCCCAGAGACAAACGAGTCGAGATCGGACTCACATATGTCTTTGGCGTTGGGCGTTCGAGATCACATCAGGTTCTCGACTCGCTCGACATCGACTACAACTTAAAAGTCCGCGATCTCTCAGATGCCGAAGTTCTTCGTATCCGTCAGTACATCGAGGCGAACTACAAGGTGGAGGGCGACCTTCGTCGTCAGGTCGCCCAGAACATCAAGCGCAAGATCGAGATCGGCTGCTACCAGGGACTGCGGCATCGCCGTGGTCTGCCGGTGAGGGGCCAGCGCACACACACGAACGCCCGTACCCGCAAGGGCAAGCGCGTGGCGATCGCAGGTAAGAAGAAGGTCACTAAGTAATGACCACACAAGAGATACCTCCAGAGGA
>JAMBLL010000117.1 GCA_023336765.1 Actinomycetes bacterium
TGGAGTCAAGTGAAAGTGTCATGTGACAAGGCTACAACTGTGGACGAACTTCCACTTTGGCGTACAGGAGGCGCGTATGTGCTTCCCACCTACGCCAAAGACCTATTGCGCGTCGCCTTTCCAGGGGTTCTTTTTGAGTTCGGGGTCGAATTCGCGTAGTGGGTGCCTGGTCGGGTCAAGTGCTGCGCCTGTGTCCCAGGGCTCGAAGGCGTTCTTGACATTGGCAAGTCCCGTGTCTGCCAATTCGGGATAGTGGCGCAATATCACCTGTTTGAAGCTGACGCCGTCAACCCACTCGAGCCCCTCTTTCGTGTAGATACCCTCGCGATAATCGTCGGTGAAGAACCGATCGGCTTGCAACCGTCTGCTTGCGTTGAGGATGAAGATCTGGAACATCGTCTCGCCGAATCCGAATCCATCCGGCCTGTGCCCCTCACCGAGTGTGCCGATGAGCAGGTCGAGTTGCTCTACATCGTCACCGTAGACCTCCCTGATACGGGCAACGGTGTCCTTGTCATCTGTCAGGTCGTCGAAAGTACGGATCGGGTTCAGGCCGAGCTGTCTACGGAACTCGTTGTACCTCGGTACACCACGCTCGCGTGCTCGCAGCAGGTCGATCGCACCCATATCGAACACGGGGTTACCGGGAACGCTCAGTTCCTGCATGAAGCGCGGGAAGTTGTTCAGGGTCAGAGCACCGGGATGCTGGTTTCCGAACGAGTAGAAGAGGTTCGACATCCCGACGCGGTCTGTGACCTTCGGTGAACCTGCCTGACGGCTAGCCACGAACGGGACCTCTTCGATCTCCTCGCCGGTCTCATGGCTCTGGATCTTGAGTTCCTCGGGGAGAAGCGAATGCAGACGGTAGACCTCCACGAATTCCTCCGTCAACCCGTACGGCTGACCGTGCTTGTTGATCTTGTTGCCGACGAGGCCCCCGAGTTCCGGGTTCGCAACGTTGAACTCCGCAACGGTCTTGCGGTCCCCGGCCTTACGGAACTTGTAGGTGAACATGCCGTACCAGTTCGAGTTGAGCGAGAGGTCCAGCCGATAGTTCGGGAGGATCGCCGGTGTCCATTCCACTGAGTGGATCTTCGCCATGACCGCTGCGTTGATGAGACGTGCGACGTTGAAGAGTTGGTGGTCGTCCCAGTCGGGATAGTTCTCCTTGAGGTGATCACAGATCGCGTTGTGTTCGCGGGCGAACAGGTTGTGCAGCATTGCAAGCCCGATCCACCAGTTACGCACCATCCCGCTGTCCTCGACACCCTTGCTCCCAACCGGGAGTGTGCCGTCGTCGTTGAGCAGCAGCTTTCCATCGACTCCGCTACGTAGGCGGTCCTGGGTTTCCTGGTCGCTTCCGTAGATCTGGGATCCGTCCCACCAATGGGTGACCTCGTTGATGAACGTGACCGGTGTCTCTTCGCCTGTCTCCATACGTGTCGGGTCTGGTTGGGTCCGGCCGACGAACATATTGGTCTGGTGGTACCGCTTTCGGGCCGGATCATCGGCGTCGAGCGGGATCTCGATGATCTCCCTTGTGAGGTTGTCGCCGTGGGTGATCCAGTCGTGGTTCTGGAACTGTATCCATGACGCTGCAAGCAAGTTGAGGAACGGGACCTCAGCCATCTCGTCCTTGCGTGTGAGGAGCACTCGGCTGACCAGCCTCGGGTTCGGCGTGAGCATCTCGTCATCAGATGCCGGCCGGATCACGTCGTTGGCGACGTTTCTCGGGAAGCGTGTACCTGCAGCACCCTCTTTGGGGTCGGCCAGGTTGTTCCAACTTCCATCCGCGGTCCGGAAGTTGGAAACACCGTCAGGCGGCGCGAGACCGTCGGGTTGGAACGCAACGTTTGCGCCCGCGGGATACGTCGACTTCAGGTTCCCCACGTTGAGCTTGTCCCTCATGTACGCGAGATTCAGAATCCCCGAGTAGAGGCCCTTCCGGTACCAGTTCGTCCACACTTCGTCGCTGTAGTTCTTGCCCGCGAAATTGGTGAGCCAGCCCATGGCAGCCCCTCCCGCGGTACCGATGCCATGTCCGATCCCCTGCCGAACTGATCCCCACAAGTTGCTGTCGGGTTGTGGGACAGGCGATACAGGCAGCGACGGTGGTGGTGGTGTCTCGAGGAGTTCGTCGCGGTCGAAGTGGTGGGCGTCGGGCACCTCAACATCCACTTCGGCAGCCGCGTTCGCCCGCGACGCTGCAAGCATGTGCTCCCATTCGGCGTTGCCGCCAGCCGTCGTGAGGGCAGATGCGAAGAGATCCGCGGCTCGCGTGTAGTTCTCAGTGCGATACTCGATGAGTCCAAGAAGCGCATCGCGATCGCCGCTGGCTTCGCCGTGGCCGTTGCTGGTTATCCGATCCTGGGCTCCGGTCAAATCCCCTGCTTCGAGGAGTCGCACCGCATCAGCCCTGACATCTTCCCAGCTCTCGTGTTGACCACCGTTTGCATCTGACATGTGTCCCCCTCTGTTTCGGGAACCGTACACGCATGGGCCCGTGCGATGCGAGCAATTCTTCACGAAGCAGAGGAATGTATGCTGGATCCATGAGCGATATACAGCGTGTACCCCGACAGCCGATACCCGATAGGCCTCTTGGTAAGGCGCGTTCGATAGGGCTGACCATCGTGCTGACCATCGTGACGTTCGGTATCTGGACGTTCTTCTGGTCGTACCAGACGGGTGAGGACCTCAAGAAGTACCGCGGCGATGGGCTTGGTGGTGTTGCCTATGCGATCATCAATTTCCTCTTCAGCCCTGCTGTCATGTTCCTCATGGCAGACGAGGTGGCGAAACTGTACGAGGACGCAGGCGAGGAACCGCCGATCACCGCTGTGTGGGGGTTCTGGTTTCTGCTGCCCCTGATCGGGAACCTCATCTGGTACATCCGTATTCAGAACTCGCTCAACACCTTCTGGACAATGCGGGGCGCTCCGTACGCGAAAGGCGTCTGAGGGCGTTGGTGCACAAAGTGTGCACCTTTTTACGTTTTCGTATGCCAAAGTCCTGAGCATCGGTGGTTTGGGCCGTTGTTCGCGTGTAGGTTGGGAGGCAAGAGGATGGTCGTGATCGGAAGGAAGGCGGGGTAGGCATGTCCGGTAACAACGAGGCCGATGGCAGTTCGAAGTTCGATGGATCGAGCCTTGATCCGTGGATCATCGCATCGCCGTTGCGCGATGAGATGGACAAGCCCGTAACCAGGTCCGCGCAACCCATAGACCTGATCGCCGACCTGAACCTGCGCCACCCTGCGGGTCTGGCAGTTGTCAGGGAACTTGTCTACATCGAGATCGTTGGATATGACAAGTGGCTCGAACTCAACCGTAGCCACAGCAGCGACACGGTGGCCTACCTCGAGAGTCTGTCCGATGCCGAAAACGCCAAGTTCGACCTACGAACATGGGGAGGCATCACGGAGGAGCGTCTTGCGAAGGTTGTTGACATCGACAAGGCGACCTACACGCCCCAGTACGTGTACCCGAGTCTCATGACCGATGAGATCAAAGAGCTCATCTCCGTTGACGGGCAATGTGCGACCCGCACCCTGTACAAGATCTGGCCTGACTTCGAAGTTGAGATGATGCTCACCAAGTCGACCGCCACCGTCAAGGCCGACGCCGCCCGCACCACGTTCAGTGCGTCTGGTGAGGGCATCGTGTGGGCCGTTGCCGACACAGGCATCGACGCAGATCATCCACATTTCGTGGAGCACAGCAACCTCGACCTGAGTGATCTGCTCCCGCTGAAGCACATTGACTTCACAGGTGGCGACGAGGTAGCACCATCGGACCCTCACGGCCACGGTACCCATGTGGCGGGGATCATTGCTGGGGAGTCGCCGGTCACGGTGGATCCTGCTGATCCTGCGGCCGGGCAACCCGCGGTGTTCGCTGGCACCGCCGAACTCAATAAGGAGGGCGATCCGTCGTATAAGCGGTGGCCGGTGACGACGGGGATCGCGGGTGTGGCTCCGCGGACGAAACTTGTAAGCATTTGTGTCCTCAACAAGTCAGGGACAGGCAAGGTGTCCAACCTGCTTGCCGCTATCGGGTACGTACAGGACATGAACGATCACGGCCGGCACCTGCGCATCCACGGCATGAACATGAGCGTCGGGTATGGATTCGATCCCGAGTGGTTCGGATGCGGCCAGAGTCCGTTGTGTGTCGAGGTCGATCGTCTCGTGCGATCCGGCGTATCTGTCGTGGTTGCAGCGGGGAACACCGGCTATTGGAAACGCGGGGGAACCGAAGCGGCGATCAACAGCGGTATTGATGTCTCGATCAACGACCCAGGCAACGCACAGCTAGCCATCACGGTCGGTTCCACCCATCGTGAGAAGCCGCATACCTACGGCGTTTCGTACTTTTCATCGAAAGGGCCCACAGTGGACGGCAGGTTGAAGCCGGACCTTGTGGCTCCTGGCGAGAAGATCCTGTCCTGTGCGGCAGGGTCGGGCAGGGAGAAGATCGAGGACAAGTTGGGCGAGGGCGACATCCACTACCGCCAGGAGAGCGGAACGAGCATGGCCGCGCCCCACGTATCGGGTGCCATTGCGGCGTTCCTGTCCGCGAGGAACGAGTTCATCGGCCAACCGCAAAGAGTCAAGAAGATATTCACGCAGAGCGCGACCGACCTGGGAAGAGACAAGTACTTCCAGGGCCACGGCATGGTCGACGTCATGCGGGCCATGCAATCCATCTGAGCGAAAGGACACGAACATGTCGATCGACTTTCCGACTGAAGTGGGGGGACTCCCGTTCTTTCCCATCGAATTCGACAAGAAGGCAAGACTCGTTGACGACGACCAGGTACTCGCTCTCGACTCGTTCATCGAGACGGGTGGCGTGACCGACCTCCTCGTCGTGGCTCACGGGTGGAACAACGACGAGGCCCAGGCCATGGCTCTCTACAGACACCTTCTGTCCAATGTCGAAAGGGAGGCGGATGACGGTTTCGATGCCAGGACCGTTGCGGTGGTCGGCGTGTTCTGGCCTTCGAAGAAGTTCGCAGAGTCAGAGCTGATATCGGGTGGTGCAGCGGCGTTCGGCGATGACCTCCCCGAAGACGAACTGATCGCCCATCTCGAGGCAATGCGAGTGGTCGGTGAATCAGATGAGGATGATGCAACGATCGATCGTCTGATCGAGTTGGTCCCGATCCTCGAGGACAAGAGGGCTGCCCGCACCGAGTTCGGGGAGAGGGTCCGCACTCTTTTGGGAACCGATATCGCCGACGACCCGGAACTCGCTGACGAGGTTCCAACAACGCTGTTCATGATGGCTGGGGACCAGATGCTCGAAGAGTTGGGGATACCTCGCGACGAGGAGGCAGATGTCTCAGGTGTCGGAGGTATCGCTGCGGTCGGTGGGTTCGATGATGCCGATGGGGATCCGATGGGCGGGATCGCTGGCCTCGGGAGCTTCTTTAGCGGGATCCGTTCGGGAGCGGGAAACGCGCTCAACATGATCACGTATTACAAGATGAAGGCACGGGCCGGGACCGTCGGTCGGAAGGGCCTGGCTCCGGTGCTTCGGGAGGTGAAGGACGAGGTGCCAGGGATCAAGATCCACCTGGTCGGTCACAGCTTCGGTGGCAGGCTTGTCGCAGCAACCGCACTTGGCGAGTCCAGCACCGCCGCGGTTCTGCCGGTCGATTCGATGACGCTTCTCCAGGCCGCGTTCTCCCACAATGGCTTTGCTGAGGATTGGGATGGGACCAAGGATGGATATTTCCGGGATGTGTACGTCGAGAACCGTATCTCCGGGCCCACGCTGGTCACGCACACGCACAACGACCAGGCCAACCGCGTTGCGTACCCGCTTGCGTCGCGGCTTGCCCGCCAGACTGCAGCTGCATTCGGTGATGCGGATGACAAGTACGGTGCTATCGGTGCCAACGGCGCGCAAAGTACGCCGGAAGCTGTTGAGGGGACCCTGCTTGCACGGGATGGAATCTACGCCTTCGATGCGGGTGTCGTGTACAACCTGGAGGGTTCGGACTACATCGACAACCACGGGGACGTTGCAGGCAGAGAGATAGCCAACGCCATAGTGGCGGCAGTGAATACGACGTGAACCGTAAATCGTAAATCGTAAATCGTAAA
>JAMBLL010000118.1 GCA_023336765.1 Actinomycetes bacterium
CGGCCTTCGCGGGGGAGATGTCGAGGAACGAGACAGAGGGGGAAGCCGAGTCGTACCACTCAGCCTGAACCTTCGAACACCACGACCACTACGTACATCGACCTACGTCCACTCTCTCACACGCGGCACCCCGCCAGCATCACCCCGACCCCGCTCATTTCCGAAGAGCCCGATACCTCTTTGGCGATTGGCGATCCGGGGATACAATGCGAATGGAGAGGATGTGCTCATCCTCTTGGTCGGCGTGGGCGGGTTGAATGCACTGGAGGTGTGCCTGTGAAACGCCGATTCGCCATCCTCGTCGTGACACTCGTGACATGTACATTGGTGGCGCTGACCTTCGGCACGCCGATACCAGCGCGGGGCGCGGGTGAACCGGTCCCGCCTTTGAGGACGAGACTTGGCGAATCACGATCACCCACAGCGATGAATACTGGCTGAACCTGCGATATCTGGTGTTCTCTCCCGGATGGGACTACGACGATTCCGGGTTCTCCGGCACCCATGTGACCGAACACTCCGGGTGCGGGGAACCCCATGCACCCATGCTCGTGAACACGGCCTTCGCGGCCGAGGGTGAGCACCAGATCGTCGTGTATTTCGGTGGACACTGCACCCATGATGACGACACCGGAGAGGAGACCAAGTACGACCGTTACCCCAACGGCACCCAGATCGCTATCGAGGCAACGCTGGAACACTTCCTCCCCGGCGAAAACACTCCAGTAGAAACCGTTCCCATCGGCGCCACGGCGACCGTTACAACCGATACGCCTTCCCCGGTCTACCGGTGGTCCCTTCAGATCAGCCACATCGATCTCCAGCCAGGTGTCGCTGTTGCCACAACAAGTCCAACGACGACGAGCGAACCACCGGACACCCCAGAGGGTGTCTCAGAGGAAGCGGAATCTGGCCCAGACGCAGTGGTGCAGTCCTCGGGAGAGAACATCGACGCTGAAGGAGGGGGAGGACCGAGCGTCATCGCTCTCATCCTGGCCGCCGTGCTGCTGCTCCTTCCTCTCGGCGTCATCACAATGGCAAAGATCACCCGGGGACACAGGGATACACCCGCACCAAGCCCGCCCCAGCCAGAATACGAAGACCCACCTCCTGACAGCGCTCCCTATTCAGCAGAACCCGAACCCGTGGCTGAAGAGCGCCTTGCAGACCTTTTCGGGGATATGGCCACCGGGGCGATAGGAAAGCTGCCTCCAGCGTCAACTCCGACTGGCAGGCTGAGGCCGCGGTGGGAATGGATCTGGGTCACACACCCCACGAAGGTTTCGTATACGAGTGCCCTGGGATACTCGCCCAGCCAGGAGGTGGAGAACACGCTCCAGCCGGGGCACTGGTATCAGGGCGGTCCCAAGAACATGTACGGCAGCCGTACCGTGGTATCAGAGGATGCACAAGAGATGCTCGGCGATCAGGTGTTCGACGTTCGGTCAAGGCCCACATCCACAGCGCCCCTGGATCCACCACCTTGAGCTCTCACTCCGCCACAGCCACCTACCAACCCACACAGGCAGGTTCGCAGGACCGATTTCCCCACAGTGGTGCAATCTCGACCTGGCCCGAGATGTCTCACTAACATCGCCTCTTGCGTCAATACAGCCGATACGTCGGCACCAGCGAACCAAGGGGCACAGGGGAGCCAATGGCTACCAATGCAGAGTTGATCACGTCTTTCTATGAAGCTTTCGAGCGCAAGGCCTACGAAGCCATGAACGCGTGCTACCACCCGTCGATCCGCTTCTCAGATCCCGTCTTCCAAGATCTCGAGGGAGGAGAGGTGAAGGCGATGTGGCATATGCTGTGTGAGCGTGGCACCGACCTCGTGGTGAACTACTCCAACGTCACGGCCACGGATGACCGCGGCGAAGCCCACTGGGAGGCGACTTACACGCTTACAGGAAGTGATCGCCAGATCGTCAACGTCATCGACGCTCAGTTCCTTTTCCGCGATGGCTTGATAGACCGCCACATCGACAGCTTCGACCTCTGGAAGTGGACCCGCATGGCCCTCGGAACAACCGGCACGCTGCTCGGCTGGAGTAGCCCACTCCAGAACAAGGTCCGTGATACGGCCAGGCGTCAGTTGACCCGCTTCATCTCAGAGCATCCAGAGTACGACGCCTGACGTTCGCCTGGTCGTGCTAAGAGTTCGCGTCACACACCTTCTGCGTAGGCCATCCGGCGCTCATAGCCAGAGGCTGAGTAGGAGGCGATGTCCATGAGAACGCCCAGGCCCAGGATGACCCAGTCGAAACCGGTCAATCCGCCTGGTGACCACACAAGCACATAGAAGATCGTGGTCCACGGGAGGAAGATGAACCCGAGGAAGGCGACCCAGAAGCTAGAGAAGGCTTTCTCCCATAGGACCGAGTCCAAGAGCCACCAAACCAGTATCCCGAACCGCGGTCCAATGAACGCCATTGACGCAAATAGACAACACACAGTTCCCACTCCTTTGTCGTTAAGTGCTCCCCACCCTACCAGAGTGGCCACATGTCAGCCCAGTCGGAACAGAGAACGAAGTCGTCCACTGCCGATCCTCAACAGGGAATACAACGAACATCGTGTTGTTTGCGTGAGTATGCACACAACACATGTACTCGAGTTCCGTGACGAAAAGGACCAGTTCTTCAAGCACGCACCCCAGTCCCCGCTTCCTGAGAACGACCGGGATGGCTTCTCTGGCTTGTCCTACTTCGAGCCGGACGAACATCTTGCCTTCAACGTTGACCTCGAGCCTGTTGAGCCGACCGACGTCCAGATCAGCACGACTACCGGGGATCAGCGCATGTACAAGCGCGTGGCAACCGTCACGTTCACCGTTGATGATGAGGACACAACACTTGCCCTCTACTCATCTGGACATGAGAGCCTCTTCCTGCCCTTCCGGGATACGACCTCCGGGACAGAAACGTACGGCGCAGGGCGCTACCTCGATGTGGTTCCCAACGAGGATGGGACCGCAGTCATCGACTTCAACTACGCCTACGCCCCGTTCTGTGCGTATAGCGATCGGTACTCATGTGCTCTCCCCCCACAGGAGAACTGGATGTCCGTTGCTATCCGGGCCGGGGAACGTAACGCTGGCTGAGGCCACGTGCTCGATCTTCTCCTACCAACAACGGATGGCGGCGTGGGAGTTCAACTCGCTGTCTGGGCCACCGTTTCGGTCGTCGGATTGATCGTGACCCGAACCAAACGGGACCTCCGGTTGCTTGTCATCGGACTGAGCATCCTCACTCTCGGCATCATGGGCATACGAGCGATCCACTGATCCCTGACACCAGAAATCTGGTAACTCTAATTTGAGGGGCCGCGCGGATAGGAGAGCATTCGTTCTCCGTGTTCCGTTCACCGTTCTCCTCGAACATCCCCAAGGCCTGATTCCGTTCCGGGTTTCCGACGGTGAACTGAAAGCTGTGAACTGTTTACTCTTCTCCCATGTTCGCATTTGATGGATCACCAGTTCCGATACGAGACGATCTCAGGGACGCCCATGTCGCGATCTGGAGGCACTTCGCTCGACCCGGCCAGGTACTCGATGCGAACGAACGTCGCACGATCCTCAAGATGGCACGAAACAACTCCTATGCCGACGATGATGGCCTCGGGCGACTGGCGAGCACGCTCTATGGGAACCCGGCTGGGGTGTCTGAGGACATGGTTCGATCTGCCATCGCCGCCTCCGGGGAGGCAGCAGTGGTTGAGACCGTGGCCCTCGCATCCATGCTCGCTGCTGTTGACTACACACATCGCGCGTTGGGAGCCAGCCTCGAACCACTCCCCGAACCTCTTCACGGTGAACCCTCGGGGAACATCGCAACAGGACTGAAGAAACGGAGAACCCGCGTGTCGATGCCGACCACGTCCATCACCCGTGCACTCGATCTCCTCCCCAGTGAGAACGCTGCATATGCGGCAGCGTGTGGACCTCTCTACATGACATTCGCAGAGATGTCCTCACCGTTCTTCGAGAGGTCGTCAGGTCTCAACCGCGCCCAACTCGAGACGATCGCAGCCAGAACCTCGCTTCTCAACGAGTGCTTCTACTGAACGGTGCACCATGTTGTGATGCTCCGTGAGAGCGCACTCGCCTACGACTACAACATCGACCTGAGGGCCATCGCCGATCCCTCCATCCATCTCGGCGTGCCAGGTGGCAACACGCTCCTGCAATTCATCGACGCCATGACTGGCGCATCCTCTGTCAGTCCCTCCGATGCTCGCCGCGCTGTCGTCGATGAACTTGGGCCAGAGGCACTGGTCGACGCTGCGGCGGTGTTCGGGAACTTCGCGATGATGAACCGCATTGCTGAAGGGACCGGAATACCGCTCGCCAAACAGGCAGAGATACGCGAGCAGGACCTCATCGCGACACTTGGCCTCGACCGCTTGAAGAAGCATTGAGGGACCTCGGCGAAGCTCTTTCGGAGAACGGAACACGGGAAACAGCGAACGTCCTCAGCATTCTGTTCACCGATACGCGAGAATCAGGGAACGCCATCTAGAGAGGAACTCCATGGGCGACAGCGGTATCGAGAATCTACTTCAGGAGAGTCGGACCTTCCCGCCGCCAGCGGCCTTCGCGTCCAAGGCAGTGGGGACCGCTGACCTGTACACCGAAGCCGACGAGGACTTCGTTGCATATTGGACACGTCAGGCCAAAGAACGCATCACGTGGTTCAAGGAACCCAAGCAGGGTCTCGACGATTCGAACGCTCCGTTCTTCACCTGGTTCCAGGACGGCAAACTCAACATCTCGTATAACTGCCTCGATCGACATCTCGCCGATGGCGGAGACAAGGTTGCCTACCACTGGGTGGGGGAACCCGGTGACACACGGACAATCACCTATCGGGAACTCTCCGACGAGGTGAACCGGTTCGCCAACGGATTGCTCTCCCTCGGCATTGAGAAGGGGGATCGTGTTGCGATCTACATGGGGATGGTGCCTGAACTCACGATCGCGATGCTCGCCTGCGCCCGCATCGGCGCCCCCCACTCCGTCATCTTCGGAGGTTTCAGCGCGGAGTCGATCGTTGACAGGGTCAATGATCAAGAAGCGAAGCTACTCATCACCTGTGATGGTGCTTGGCGCAGAGGGACCGTCGTTCCCCTCAAGGAGAACTGCGACGCAGCAATGGAGTCGACTCCATCGGTCGAGCACTGCATCGTGTTCGACCGCACAGGGGCCAAAGTCTCGATGTCTGACGGAAGGGACGTTTGGTGGCACGACCTCGTGGCGCAGCAGTCGACGGAATGCGAACCCGAGTCGATGAACGCCGAGGACCTCCTCTTCATCCTCTACACATCCGGGACAACGGCAAAGCCAAAAGGGATCATGCACACCACCGGTGGCTACCTCACCGGTGCCGCAACGACCCATGCCCTCGTCTTCGACCTCAAACCCGACAGCGATGTCTACTGGTGCGCGGCAGACATCGGATGGGTCACGGGCCACACCTACATCGTGTACGGTCCGCTGACCAACCACACAACCAGCGTCATGTACGAGGGAACCCCCGACTATCCCGACAAAGACCGACTCTGGTCGATAATCGAGCAGTACGGCGTGACGATCTTCTACACAGCGCCCACAGCGATCCGTGCCTTCATGAAGTGGGGTGTCGAATATCCCCAACAACACGATCTGTCCTCTTTACGACTCCTTGGAACGGTCGGTGAACCGATCAACCCCGCCGCGTGGATGTGGTACCAGGAGAACATCGGCCCCAAGGATTGCCCGATCGTGGATACCTGGTGGCAGACGGAGACCGGCGGCATCATGATCAGCCCATTGCCCGGCGTGACAACAACGAAACCTGGGTCTGCGACGAGGCCACTGCCAGGCATCTTTGCCCAGGTCGTTGATGTCGAGGGAGACCCTGTACCTCTCGGCGGAGGAGGGTTCCTGACCATCACGAAACCCTGGCCATCGATGCTCCGTTCGATCTACGGCGATGACAAGAGATACATATCCACGTATTGGGAGCGCTACCCGGGTGCGTACTTCGCAGGCGATGGCGCCAAGACCGACGAGGACGGCGACTTCTGGATCCTCGGACGTGTTGATGACGTCATGAACATCTCTGGCCATCGCATTTCAACGATGGAGGTCGAGTCTGCCCTGGTTTCACACCCCACCGTGGCAGAGGCAGCGGTTGTCGGAGCAACAGACGACCTCACGGGTCAGGCAATCGCAGCGTTCGTGACACTGCGTGGAACGGCGACCGAATCCGACGAACTCCTCGAGGAACTGAGGGATCATGTAGCGATGAAGATCGGGGCGATAGCGAAGCCAAAAACGATCATTTTCACACCTGATCTTCCCAAGACAAGATCAGGCAAGATCATGCGGAGACTGCTGCGGGACATCTCGGACAATCGGACGCTCGGAGATGTGACAACACTCGCCAACGCTGAGGTCGTGGCTGCGATAGCTGAACAGTCGGGTGGGAAGTAGATCGTAAATCGTAGATCGTAAAGAAGGCTGAGTAATGGCTGAAGAGAAGAAGAACAAGTCGAAGTCTGAGAACAGTGGCGATGCCAAGGACAAAGACAAGGACAAAAAACCGCCGGAGCATCATGACGACGCGGTCGTCGAGACGCATCACTCGACAACTGTCCGCGGGGAGACGCTCAGCTACACAGCTACGGCCGGGCGGATCGTGCTCAAGGAGGACGACGACACAAAGAAGGCCTCGTTCTTCTTCACTGCGTACACCCTTGACGGAGTGGATGACCCTGCGGCACGGCCGATCGTCTTCGCGTTCAACGGCGGTCCCGGGTCGTCGTCAGTATGGCTCCACCTCGGAGTTCTCGGACCAAAACTCGTCGAGTTCGACGAGAAGGGCAACGGCGTATCCACACCCGGGCGATTGATCGACAATGACCACACGCTCCTGACGCACGCAGACCTCGTGTTCATCGATCCTGTGTCGACAGGTTTCACGAGAGCCATCGACAAGGACGAGGAGAAGGCCTACCACCACTTCGAGAAGGACATCGAAGCTGTCGGGGACTTCGTACGGCGATACCTCACAACGTATGAGCGCTGGGCATCGCCGAAATTCCTCGCAGGAGAGAGCTATGGCACGACCCGTTCTGCCGGGCTCGCAGGGTATCTCCAAAGCCGCTACGGCCTGTACCTCAATGGGGTCATCCTCATCTCGTCTGTATTGAACTTCCAGACCATTGCACTGGACTCCAAGACGTACACCTTCCATCGCGGAAATGACCTGCCGTATGTCCTGTACCTCCCGACGTATGCCGCTACGGCCTGGTACCACAAGACCCTCGACCTCGACCTTCAGCAGCGTGACCTGCCTGACCTCCTTCGCGAGGTCGAGGCCTTCGCCGAAAACGAGTACCTCCTCGCGCTCGAGCAAGGGTCACGCCTCGACCACGAGAGGTTCGACGAGATCGCGGATACGCTCGCCCGCTACACGAGCCTGTCCACCGACTTCATCAAGCGATCGGATCTGCGCATTGAGAAGTTCCACTTTATGAAGGAACTCCTTCGAGACAAGGGCCTCACAGTCGGTCGTCTGGACAGCCGTTACCAAGGAGTCGATCGATTCGACGTCGGGTCCATGCTCGAACACGACCCCTCCCTTGATGTCTGGATGGGACCGTTCTCGGCGATGCTCAACAACTACATGCGTCGCGACCTCGGATACGAGAGCGACCTGGTTTACGAGATCTTGAACCCGAAGGTGTGGCCATGGAACTACGAGAACTTCCAGAACACCTATGTCGACGTTTCTGAGACGCTGCGCGACACGATGACGAAGAACCCGTTCCTGCGTGTGTACATCGCAAGCGGTTTCTTCGACCTCGCAACACCGTACTTCGCAACGGAACACACCATTGCGCATCTTGGCCTCGAACCTGGCCTCAGAGACAACATCGAGGTGTCGCACTTCGACGCAGGCCACATGATGTACGTCCATGGACCATCGATCGAGAGGCTGGGAGAGGACCTGAGGAACTTCGTGGAAAGAGCAACCTGAATCGACGAACTCCGCCATC
>JAMBLL010000119.1 GCA_023336765.1 Actinomycetes bacterium
CTCGTTGCGTACTCGTCGGTGTCTCACATGGGCTTCATCGTGCTCGGGATCTTTGCGTTGACCACCCAGGGCCTCCAGGGATCAGTTTTCCAGATGATCAGCCACGGCTTGACAACGGGTGCACTCTTCCTGTTGATCGGAATGATCTACGACCGAATGCATACCCGCAAGATCGCCGACTTCGGCGGCGTTGCAAAGGTCATGCCCATCTACGCAGGGATCTTCCTCTTCGCGGCATTTGCATCCGCAGGCCTTCCCGGGCTTGCCGGCTTCATCGGGGAGTTCACGATATTCATGGGTGCATACCTGTCGTTCCCCGTGCTTGCGATCATCGCTGGCTCTGGCGTGATCCTCGTTGCGATCTATCTGCTCTGGGCATACGAACGTGTCTTCACCGGACCGATCACCAACCCGAAAGTACAGGCTCTGCGGGACCTGGACTTCCGCGAGATCGCCATCCTGATCCCGCTCGTCCTTTTGATCGTCGGCCTTGGGGTCTATCCCAAACCGGTAATGGAACGGATCCAACCGTCCGTCGATCTGATCCTCGAGCGCATCACTGAGCAGACCGATTATCAGGTACCTGAATTTGGAAGCACGGGTGAGGTCGTGGAACCGCACTATGGCGAACTCGAAGTCGAGAGCCACGAAGGAGGTGAGGGCTGATGGAGAACGCAGCGTTCCTGCCGGTTGCCTTCGAAGTAGTGCTGCTCGCTGGCGCCCTGATCGTGTTGCTCGTTGCTGTCGTCGCTGGACGAAGCGTGAAGGTGTGGGGACCCATTGCGGGCTTGACCTTCCTCGTCTCGGCTGGTGTGGGTGTGGTGCAGTGGCTTGATGTTGCCGATGGTGGAGGAGGGTTGTTCTTCTCCGCCCAGAATCTCGCGATCATTAAATCGCCGATGGTCGTCCTCGACGGTTACTCAGCGTTCGCGGCGGTCCTTCTCGGACTGGTGGGACTCACCTCTTTGCTTGGCTCATGGGACCTCATCAGGCGACTCGGTAAACGATCCGCCGAGTTCGTTGCCTTGATGCTGCTCGCCGTCGCCGGGTTGCACATGATGGCCGCATCGCCGAACCTCATCGTCATCTTCATCGGGCTTGAAACCGCGTCGATCAGCTTCTACATTCTTGCCGGGTTCCTTCGAGACCGGCCAAGGTCCGAGGAATCAGCGCTCAAGTACTTCCTGCTCGGGAGCCTTGCATCCGCCCTGTTCCTGTACGGCATCGCATTGACCTTTGGTGCAACGGGGTCTCTGAGCATCTATGGAGCCAATTCGATTCGGGACTTCTTCTCCTCGACGATATTGACAGAACCCGGCATCCTCCTTGTCGGCATGGCGCTCATGCTCGTCGGCCTGTTCTTCAAGATATCTGCTGCGCCATTCCACCAGTGGGCACCCGATGTGTATCAGGGTGCTCCGTCGGGGACCGTCGGGTTGCTTGCCGCAGGAGTGAAGGTCGCAGGGTTCGCGGCCCTGGGAAGGATCTTCATCGGGGGCCTCATCTCCCAGATCGATACGTGGGCTCCGATATTCGCCGTCATCGCGGTGCTCTCGATGATCATCGGTACGACGCTGGCCCTCGTCCAGACTGATCTGAAGCGGTTGCTTGCATACTCGGGCGTTGCTCACACGGGATACATACTTGCCGCTCTACTTGGTGGCCTCGACGGTATCCCTGCGATGTGGTTCTACGTTGCTACATACGCGTTCATGGTCATCGGCGGGTTCACGATCGTCTCTGTCGTCTCAGGCCCAGGTTCGACATCCTCCCCGATCGAGAGCGTGCGTGGGTTGGCACGGCGATCTCCCGAGTTGGGATGGCTTCTGGCGATCCTGATGTTCGGCATGTCCGGTATGCCGTTCTTTGCGGGATTCGTTGGGAAGATCCTGGCGTTCGTTTCGGCGGACAGCGCCGGGTATCTCTGGGTTGTGATCATCGGTACCTTGACAACGGTTATCGGCTTTGCGTTCTACTTCAAGGTCGTTGCGATCATATTCGCACGACAGGAGTCCGACGAGGAGCCGATCAACGTGAGCTTGCAGTCACGTCTCGCGATATACGCTGCCGTGGTGGTTACCGTCGTGCTTGGTATCTACCCGTGGGGACTCCTTGATATTGTCCGTGACGCGCTCCCGCTCTAGGGACCGATTTCAGAACACGATCAGGCGCGTCGTTCTCATACTCGTTGGTGTGGCAGCCCTTGGATCGGTCTCACTGACATCTCTGGCGTCACTGGTGACCACTGACCGCTACATCGTCACCGATGAAGATGTAGTTGACGAGGATGTCTACGTCACGTCGGTGATCAGCACGATCGAGGGCGTTGTCGATGGCGACCTCGTGATATTCACAGGTGACCTGACGATCACGGGCACGGTCACGGGATCCGTAACCGTGTTCTCCTCCGGCTCGGTGGTCGTATCACCGACCGGCTCGATTGCCGGATCGCTCAACGGCGTCGCGGTCAACGCAACGGTTGCCGGCAACGTCGCGGGGGATGTGTTCGTCACAGCACCGTCGATAGTCGTCTCGAACACCGGAACCATCGGTAGGGACGCGATGCTCCTTGGTGGAACGGCGAGAATCGAAGGGTCCGTCGGTCGTGATGTACGCGGCCGGACACTGCGCTTGGTGGTGGACGGCACCGTTGCGGGGGACATCGACGTTGCAACCCAGAAACTCGAGTTCGGTCCGGACGCTGTTGTTGGGGGCGACGTGTTGTACCGATCCCCGGTCGAGGCACGGGGTGCGACGAGCGTAACGATAGATGGCACGCTCACCCGTCTCCCAGCCCAGAGCAACTTCGTCTACGGCATCATCTTGTGGTTGGCCAACATCGTCGGGTTCTTTGGGTTCGTCGTTGCTGGCATCGTTGTCCTGTGGGCAGTGCGCGGGACATCGGCGCGTGCGACTGGCAACGTTCTGGTGCATCCGTTCAAGTCCCTGGTGGTCGGGATCGTGGCATCGATCGCGCTTCCGCTGGTGATCGTTGCTCTTTCGGTGACGCTTGTGGGTATCCCCCTCGCGGCCATCCTGGTACTCATCGGAATCGCCCTCTTCATCATCGGTCCGCTACCGGCTGTGACGGCGCTCGGACATCGAGTGCTCCTGGGCAGGGGTGGCTTGTTCGGAGCTTTCGTCGCGGGAGCTGCCCTGTGGAGGTTCGGCATCTGGATCGTCCCTGTTGTCGGGGGGCTCCTGTACGTACTGGCGATGGTGTGGGGCATCGGCGGATGGGTCCTTGGCGTGATCGCCACCCGCCGAACCGAGCCAGTTGCTGCAACTCTGTTGCCTCAGCGGCTCACCCGTTCCCGGCCTGAAGGGTCAAACGACAGCGCGTCAGACGCGGCTGGACCTTCCATGGGTGATCAGCCGAACGCCTGATCCGCACATCTTTAGCATCAGTCCTCGGGCCGCGGTTTGCCGTCGTGGGTGTCTGTGTGGTGACGACGGCACAGGAGTTCGCTGTTGTCGGCAGAGGTCTCGCCCCCATCGGCCCAATGCACGATGTGGTGAACATCGCACCAGGACGCCGGGGCATCACACCCTGGCCACACGCAACCCCCATCACGGAACTCGACAGCACGTCGTATGCCAGACGTTGCCGTCCTGACCCTTCTCCCAATGTCGAGAGGCTGGCTGTCCCCGTCGGTCACGATGCGCACGATGCCAGCATCGCACGCCCATTTCCTGATGAGTTCAGGGTCGACGGGGTTCCCATCGAGCTCTCCCAACTCGCGACTCCCGCCGCTGAGGGTCTCGTAGGGCACGGTGACCGTGATATGTGGCTTCTCGCCACCTGAGGTCGCGGTGTCCGAGTTGTGATCAAGGAAGAAGTGACAAGTGTCGACGAGGGCATCGTGGCGCATCTGGGCGGGGGTCCGGTTGTCGGCCGCATCGATGTTGGCCGGGTTCACGAGGGCCTCGATGGCAGTCGAGACAACGTGTGCCGCCTCCGTCGTGAGGGTTCCTCTCAGGTCGTAGAGCCCGTTTCCGATAGGCGATATGGAGAAGCTCCTGAGCCTGTCGAGTGCGCGCACGTCATCGAGGGACTGTTCGTAGTCGATCCTCTGCTCCCAGGCGTTGATGACCCGCCAGAGTTCACCAGGGGAGAGATGAGCAGCGGTATCTGTGAACATGCGTTCCTGATCGACGAACTCCACAGGATGCCGGTCTCGTGCATGAGCGAGGAAGCGCACCGATCGGTACGGGATTTCCCCTGTGAGCGCCTTGGCCCGAACCAGGGGCATATGGTTGAGGGCCCGGGCCGCCTTGACCGTACCCGTTGCCTCATTGCGGGTGAGCAAGCAGAACCTCGCAAGCCATCCGGTCGCCGACAACCGATGGGTGGCCTGAGGGATTCCGCGGCGTTCCACCTCGGCAACGTTCAGAGAGAAGCGCGTCGACAGCGCATCCATCTCTCGCCTGAGAGCGATCGTCTCTTCCTCGAGCTGATCGTTGTTGAGGCCATCGAGGTGGCTCTGTAATTCGGATGTGAGGTCCTGGACCGCCGCCTCACCAAAGACCTCGACCCCGTCAGAGGGGTTGTGGTTCTTCATCCCATGAACGTATCACCTACCTGGGACACGAACTGAAACGAACCGTCTTCAGGAGGCCCTCTCAGGCATCCACAACCTCGTACACGATCGCATCGACAAGTTCGATTGCGACACGATCGCCGACGGCCATACGGTTGCGGCTCGGCACAAGCGCCTCT
The DNA here is from genome assembly GCA_023336765.1 of Actinomycetes bacterium. Lineage (GTDB taxonomy): Bacteria > Actinomycetota > Acidimicrobiia > Spongiisociales > UBA5794 > JAMBLL01. Next base: position 4,721 of record JAMBLL010000119.1, read on the forward strand.
ACGTGGTCGCCACCGGGGAGTTCGATCTCAACGCGCTGATCGTGGCCATAGAACTCGCGATCCGTGACCTTGCATGCGCCCGAGTCGTGAACATGGGGCGTGACCCACTCGGGTCTCACCATCACCTCAACCCCCGTTCCCGTTGGCAGAGATGTGTCGATGTCGCCCAGCATGGTGTGAACCGAACCGTCGGTGACGGTCCCGCGCATGAGGATCGCATCACCCAGGAATCGGGCAACCCATGGGTTCGCAGGTGCTTCGTAGACGTCGTCTGGTAGACCGGTCTGTACGATCCTGCCATCGCGCATGACCGCGATGATGTCGGCAATGGCAAGTGCCTCCGATTGGTCGTGTGTGACGAAGACCGCCGTTGCCCCAGCTCGTTTCAGGATCTTGCGCAGTTCTCGCCTCATCCGTTCTCTTTGTGGCGCGTCCAGATTCGAGAATGGTTCATCGAGAAGCACGACATCCGGACCCGGCGCAAGTGCCCGTGCGAGGGCAACACGCTGTTGCTCCCCACCTGAGAGTTCGTGGGGGAACCGTGACCTGTGGTCAGACAATCCCACCAGCTTGAGAACGTCGTGGACGCGCTGGCTCCTGTCGGCACCCCGCACGCCGTAACCAACGTTCTCTTCGACAGAGATGTGAGGGAAGAGAGCGTACTCCTGGAATACCATGCCGACGTTGCGCTTCTCTGGCGGAATCTCTCTGCCATCACCGACCACAACGCGGTCCCGGATGCTCACCGTGCCCGATGCTGGGGTCTCGAAACCAGCGATGACGCGCAGCGCAGTCGTTTTTCCACACCCGGATGGCCCGACGAGCGCAACGAGCGATCCGGCGGGGATGTCGAGGGAGAAGTCGTCGAGTGCGACGGTGTCGCCGTAGGTAACGCTGAGGCGGTCTGCAGATATAAGGGTGTCAGTCATGTGTCCAGCACGTGTTTCGGTCGAATTGAAAGGTAGTAGACGGGCAGTATCGACACTCCGATGAGGATGAGCGACGATAAGGCTGCCCGTGCGAACAGGCCTTCGTCAGCAGCAGACCAGATCCGTACGGCAAGCGTGGTGAAGCCTGGTGGGCTGAGCAGAAGTGTCGCGGGCAGTTCCTTGAGCGTTGTCACGAACACGAGCGCTCCCCCTGCGAGCAGGCCTCGTGCCATGAGCGGGAACGTCACGCGCAGATAGGTGGCGATCGGCCCCTTGCCAAGCGAGCGCGACGCGTCTTCGAGTGCGGGGTTGACCTGGAGCAATGATGCCTTGGCAGCTGAGGTGGCCTGGGCGAGGAACATCGATGCATAGACGAGGCCGAGAACAAGGATGGACTGGTACACGGGTGTCGCGTATCGGATCGTGAACGCAACAACGGCGATGGCGATCGTGATGTGTGGGAGTGAGAAGATCATGAACACACTCCGCTCCACCCAGCGTGTCGCTTTCGATGCGTATCTCACGGCGAGGATGACGATCGGGATCGCACCCATCATCGCGAGAGCCGCTGCAAGTGCGCCAGCGGTCAACGAGCCGCCGATGGCCTTCCAGGGTACGAAGAGGTCAGAACCGATCGTGATACCGCGCCAGAGCCATGATAGAAGCACGGCCACGGGAACGAGAACGCCGATTGTGGCTGTTACTCCCAGGAAACCAACTGCGCCGAACCGCTGTGCCGTGCTGAGTTGATGGCGTGCCGGTGGCCTCATCGCAGACCGCGTGAAGTACGTTCCTTTCCCCCGTGTGCGCTGTTCACCCCAGATGAACACACCAGCGACAAGGACGAGAACGATCGACAGCACGATCGCCGGTGTGCGGTCGAGTCGACCCGAGTACTGCGCATAGATGACCCGGGTGAACGCGTCGAACCGCATCAGCGAGACTGCCCCGAAATCGGACAGGGTGTAGAGCGCTGCGAGCAGGGCCCCTGCACCCACAGCAGGTCGCAACTGAGGGAGGATGACCGTTCGGAACACCCGTGAAGGGGAGGCGCCGAGGCTGCGTGCCGCTTCTTCGAGTGCAGGGTCGATCTTGGCGATCGCAGCAGCGGTGATCAGATACACGTACGGATAGGTCGCGATCGTGAGCGCGAGCCACGCTCCTGGCAGTCCTATGAGGTGGGGCGTTGCGAATCCGGTGACATCTGCAATGAGGCCCCTTGGTCCTGTGGCCGATACGAACGAGAGAGCCAGGACGTACGAGGGCACGACGAGTGGAAGAGCGAAGACAACACCCCAGAATCTGGTGAACGCGATGTCTGTACGCGCCAGGATCCATGCGCCTCCCACGCCGATAACGGTTGCCGATGCCGTGACCAACCCGGTGAGGACGAAGCTGCGCCCGATCAGGCGAAGGGTGCGAAAAGACCACAAAGTGTTCCACGCCGCATCCGTTGCACCGAGCGCTCGTGCAGCGAGGAACAGGATGGGGACAGCAACAGGGACCAGTACGACGATCGTCGCTGCCCACAGCCACCACGGGGCTCGCCTTCGTGACGGTGCCGTTCCTCCAACCGCAGCTGCCGGTGTGCCAGCGACCGGGATGTCGACTTCGACGACCGATTCAGGTTGTGTCACAAAAGTCCAGCCTGGGCGACGAGGTCGGTAGCGACGTCGAGGACAGTCGCGAGCTCGGACAGGTCGACATCAGGGGTGGGGATGGTGTCGATCGGCGGGAGAAGGGGGTTGGCTTCGATGCCGGGAACGAGGGGATACTCGAAGGTCTCCGTCGCGAAGAACTCCTGGGCTTCATCGCTCACAAGGAATGCCACGAACCGTTGGGCCGCATCCTTGTTGTCGGACGTTGCAAGGATCCCTGCACCCGCAGGCATCACGAGACCCCCCGCTGTGGAGACCTCGAAGAAGTGGTTGGCGCCAGGCTCGTCGGGATTCTCCGCAAGTGCTCGCAGGAGGTAGTAGTGGTTCACGAGTCCTACAGGGATCTGTCCATCGTTGACTGCAGCGACGATGGGTGAGTTCTTCGGGTATGTGGGGGAGCCGTTGGATTCCATCCCCTCGAGCCATGTCAGCGTTGCGTCCTCACCGTCTGTCAGGATCTTCGTGGCGACGAACGCAAGGAAGGATCCGTTTGTCGGAGCGATGCCCACAAGACCCTCCCAGGATGGGTCGATGAACCCGTCCTCGGTTTCTGGGATCTCGGACGCGGCGATGACCGACGGGTCGTAGACGACGACCCGTGCTCTGCCTGATGTCCCGACCCAGGCACCCTGGGAATCCGAGAATCGCGACGGGACAACAGAGAGGATGTCGTCAGGGAGTTCTTCGAAGAGGCCAGCGAGGGCAACTGTCCCCAGCGATGCTGGATCCTGAGCGAAGAAGACATCGGCGGGGGAGTTGTCACCCTCCTCGGTGATCGTTGCCGCAAGGTCGGACGATCCGGCATACTTGACCCTGACGGCGATCCCCGTCAATTCGGTGAACTGGTCGATCAGAGGTTGCACCAGGTCTTCGGATCGGCCTGAGTACAACGTGATCGAGCCAGCGCCACCGCTGCTTGAGCTGCAGGCTGTAGCGAGGAGTGTGGCGGCGAGGCCAAGGGCGAGTATCCGTTTCATGGGGGTCGGTGTTCCTGTTTGTAGCATGTTTTGCAGGACCGCAGTGTATTACCACTATGAACGTAGGTGCAATAGGTGTCGCCAGCGGTGGCGTCTGCGGATACTTCTAGGTTGCGCCCGTTCCGTCACGTCGATGCCCTCAGCAAGTTCACATGGATACTCCGACATGCTTACGATGGTCCCTGGGCGACAGAGGATTGGGGTGATCGGTATGAAACGAATCGGTTTGGTGGGCATGGTGGTTGCCGTGCTTGTTCTATCGGCGTGTTCTGCGGAGGTTCTGACGCTTGACGTTGGCACGTGTTTCGACGACCCGGAAGAGTTCGACCTCGTGGATTCGTCGGACGTACCCATCGTCGAGTGTGATGTGCCTCACGACAACGAGGTGTACGCGAACAGGGATCTCCAGGGTGATGGATTCCCTGGCAGGGAATCCATGGCGAGTAGTGCCGACGAGGTATGTCTGGCAGAGTTCGCTCCCTACATAGGCACGCCATATGTGGATAGCATCTACGAGTTCTCGTGGTTCGTACCCTCTGAGGAGTCCTGGGACCAGGGCGACAGAGAGGTCATCTGCTTTGCGTACGACCTGAGCTTCGCCAAGATCACCGGTTCGATCAACGGGATAGGGCAGTAGCTCGGCGCTGGGCGCCTCGCGGATTGCTCGGCTGGCGCCTCGCTGTACGAGTTCGGCCCTGGCGGGCCTCACGTATCAGCTCGCTGCGCTCGCGGATTGCTCGAAGACTCGCTTACCGAACGCTCGCGGGCTCGCTGACAGATTCAGAGTCGGTCATCGATTTAAGATTTACGATTTACGATCTACTCTCCGCCCCTCACCAGCACCGGAACAAGTCGCTCTTCATCCGTGAGTCCCCCGTGGTGTCCGATGAGCCGATCGTTGCTTCTCGAGTGGAAGATCGCGTAGCCCTCGTCGGCGAAGATGACGCCATCTGGTCTGCGACCTTCGAGCGCATCGTGGAGGGGCCCCGGCCCCCAGGAGCCCTTGAGATCGGCATAGGGGACCCACCTTCCCGGCAAGCCATCGGCGAGGCGTGCGCCGTCACCGCGCACGAACAGAGCCCTGGCGTCGCCGTAGAGGATGAGGCCCTGCTCGTCGGCCTTCGACAGTCTGACCTTGTTGGCCGGGACGATGTCGATGTGACCATGATCGGCTGTACCCACGAGGAGCACATCCGGTTTCAGCTGTTCAGCGAGGCTCGCCCATACATCGTTGACCTCGGTGATGGCTGTGTCGTACTCGCTGGATCGTTGCCCTGCGACGTGCGCGGCGAAATCCACGTGCGGGATGTAGAGAAACACGAAACGACCAGGCTGATCCGCTGCCTCGACGGTGCGCTCGACAGCCTGAGATGTCGAGGAGTACGGAACGAACGATGCGCCCCGGTACAGGGCCAGGCTCAGCGGAGTGCGATCGAAGGACTCCGGCTGGACAGTGACGACGTCAACTCCCGCTGCTGACATCCGCTCCCACAGGTTCGGTCCTGGCAGGAAGTCCTCGTGGCGCTGGTCGATACGCTCGCCCCACATCGTTGTCATGTGGATCGTGTTGATGACCTTCCCTATGTCGGCGTTCCAGAGTTGGTACGCGATCAGGCCGTGTTGAGATGGCGGCAGGCCGGTTGAGATCGTAGCGAGGCTGACCGTTGTTGTGGTCGGGAAAGGTGCATCGACGGACCCGATGTGAGCTGACGCGAGATCATGAGCGCCAGGGTGGTCGAGTTGGTGACTCCCCAGACCGTCGAACAGCACAAGGACGGTTGTGTCGTGATCGGGAATGGCTGGTATCGAGACATCCTTGAGGCGGGGAAAGGCGGCCGACCCTGTTGCTCTGTACTCGAGTTCGGCGACAAGGTTGATGAGACCTGAACCGTCGCTCGAGTCGTGATTCGTCCTAGGCATTAGCCCACGGTACATCGTCCAAGAAACGTGCCGATCGTCTCGCGACGAATGAATTGTTTGTCGCGCACGCGTACCGGTAGTATTCCCCCGTTCGCGTTCACACATCCGGCGGATCTCGAGGAGACTTCGAGGTGCTCAACCAGTATTACGGCGACTACATCACGATCGCCATCTTCGTAGGTGTTGGTGCTGTGCTGGTTGGCGCCGCGGTGATGACCTCCAGGCTGATAGCGCCGAACGCACCGAGCAAGGCCAAGAGCACCGCATATGAATCGGGCATTGATCCGATCGGCGGCGGTTGGAACCAGAGCCACATCCGTTACTACATCTTTGCGCTTCTGTTCCTCATCTTCGACGTCGAGGCCGTGTTCATGTTCCCATGGGCTCTCCAACTCGAGTACTTCGACTCCATTGGACGCGGAGTGCTTGCGCTTTCTGAGATGATCGTGTTCATTGTGATCCTCCTCCTCGGCCTCGTCTATGCCATCAGGAAGGGCATGTTGAAATGGGAGTGATCGACAAGTTCGGGTCGCCCAAGCCCCTCTCATGGCTATTGAACTGGTCACGGAAGTACTCACTGTGGTATTTCCAGTTCGGGCTTGCATGTTGTGCCATTGAGGTCATGGCGGTTGCTGGACCGCGGTATGACTTCATGAGGTTCGGCATCGTGCCGCTTCCTGCGTCTCCCCGCCAGGCTGACCTCATGGTCGTGGCCGGGACCGTCACAGACAAGATGGCGCCGGCGATCAAGCGTCTCTACGACCAGATGCCCGAACCCAAGTACGTGATCTCGATGGGGTCGTGCTCCAACACCGGCGGTCCCTACTGGGACTCCTACTCGGTGACCAAGGGCGTTGACCAGATCATCCCGATTGACGTCTACGTGCCGGGGTGTCCGCCGCGTCCTGAGGCACTCCTCGAGGGGATCCTTCTCCTCCAGAAACAGATCACAGGAGAAGACCCACAGGTGAAGTGGAACGGGGATCGATGAGCGACCAGCCCGAATCTGCTGAAACCACCGAGACCCCAGCCCTGACCTCGCTTGAGCAGTACGCCGCCGATCTCACCGATAACCTCGGTGCAACGCGATTCGAGGTTGCCTTCGACACGGTGCGGATCTTTGTGGAAACCGACAGGTGGGTGGAGACGATCGTTGAGGCCCGAAAGGACCTAGAACTCTTTTCGTGGCTGTCTGCGATCGACTGGTCAAGGACAACCGAGGTGGGCGAAGGTGTCGACGATCCTGACTCTCTGGTCGAACGCTTCGAGGTCCTGTGCCGCCTCTCGTCTGTGCGTAACGCAGATGCTGCCATCTTCGTGGCTGTTCTCGACAAGGATGCACCGTCGATTCCATCGTTGACCGAGTTCATCGGTGGTGCAGCATGGCACGAGCGTGAGGCCCACGAGATGTTCGGTATCGATTTCGTGGGGAACGAGAACCTGGCACATCTCTATCTGACGGACGAGTTCGTCGGCCATCCGCTTCTCAAGTCCTATCCCCTGATCTCGAGAGAGGTCAAGCCATGGCCTGGGGATGTCGATGTTGAACCGATGCCTGAACCAGAAACGGACCCCGCTGAGGAAGGTGCCTCATGACGTCACATGAGATGATGCACCGTTCAGAAGCTGCAGTGTCGGTGGAACTCCAGACGCCGGATATGACGCTCAACATCGGTCCACAGCACCCGTCGACCCACGGTGTGCTGCGCCTCATAGCGAACCTCGACGGTGAGCGTATCCGTGACGTGGAACCGGTGATCGGGTACATGCACCGCGGCTACGAGAAACTGTCCGAGGTGCGCACCTATCTACAGATCACGGCACTTGTCAACCGTATCGACTGGGTGTCCGGGTTCGCAAACGAGGTTCCCTTCATCCTTGGTGTCGAGAAGTTGCTCGGGGTAGAAGTTCCGGAACGTGCCCAGTGGATTCGCCTCATCCTGTCAGAACTTGCTCGTATCTCGTCCCACCTTGTCTTCATGTCGTCGTATCCGCTCGAACTTGGCGCAACAACACCGCTGATGCACACGTTACGTGAGCGTGAGTACATCCTCGAACTGATCGAGGATGTTACCGGTGGACGGTTCCACCCGAATTTCACCAGGGTTGGCGGTGTCAAGCCGGCCTACGGTGGTGGATCCCAGACGAAGAAGCAGTCGATGGATCTGCCTGCAGGGTTCTTCAAGCGAACCTCAGAGGCGATGGACCGCATGGACAAGATCTGTGATGACCTCGATACCCTGGTGACGGGTAACGAGGTGATCATGATGCGCACGATGGGTGTCGGTGTGATTCCAGGTGACAAGGCTCTCGAATATGGCCTTACAGGACCGAACCTGAGAGCGTCAGGCATCGACTACGACCTGAGGCGGGATGACCCGTATCTCACCTACGACCAACTCGACTTCAACGTTGTCGTGAGCGCCGATGGTGACTGCTACGCGAGGTACATGGTCCGTCTGGACGAGATCCGCGAATCGGTCAAGATCATCAGGCAAGCCATAGACATGATCCCAGCCGGCCCTCTCATGGCAAAGGTCCCCCGTGTGCTCAAGGCGCCACCTGGCCAGGTGTACACGAGAGCGGAGAACCCGAAAGGTGAGTTCGGTTACTACCTGGTGTCTGAGGGCGGGAAGATGCCGTACCGGCTCAAGATCCGCTCCACGTCGTTCTCGAACCTCACGATCCTCCCATGGATCCTTCCTGGTCAACTGGTACCCGACCTTGTCGCGATCCTTGGTTCGCTCGACTTCGTCCTGGGAGACGTCGACCGATGAATTTCTGGCTGTTGGTCGTGGTCCAGGTTGTTGTCGCACTTGTGCTTGTGCTCACTTCCTCGCTTGTCGTGATCTACGTCGAGCTCAAAGCCGGGTCACATATGCAGGGACGTATCGGCCCGTACTACGCAGGTGGAAAATATGGCTGGGCCGCACCGCTCGCCGATGCTGCGAAGTTCCTACAAAAGGAGGACCTCGCACCAGCCAAGGCGGACCGCACCGTGTTCGGACTGGCTCCATACGTCGTGATGATGTCCAC
>JAMBLL010000120.1 GCA_023336765.1 Actinomycetes bacterium
GAGATCGACCTGGTCGTGATCTCCAAGCTTCGATCAGATGATGAGGTGCGCGAAACCTACGGCGCGGGCCAGCGGGCCTTCGGAGAGAACCGGCAGCAGGCGCTGAAAGCACGGATCGACGCAGAATTGCCTTCTGACATCGATTGGCACTTCGTGGGCCCCCTCCAGTCACGCAAGGCGACCTACGTGGCCAAGCATGTCACGCTCCTTCATTCGCTCGACCGTCTCTCGCTCGCACACCGGTGGGTGACCGCCGGTGGTGGTCCAGCCCTGATCCAATTCAACCTTGCGGGTGAACCTCAGAAGTCGGGATTCGACCCGTCGGAAGCACACGAGATACTCGATGTGGTCCTCGAGACCGGCGTTGATGTGCGTGGGGTCATGGCGATACCGCCGATGACGGATGAACCGCAAGATGTTGCGCAATGGTTTCGGCAGTTGCGTACCATCTATGACAGCTTCAGGGAACGAAACGACCGTATCGATGTGTGTTCGATGGGCATGAGTAATGATCTCGAAGTGGCGATTCTCGAAGGTTCCACCACCATCCGCGTGGGAAGGGCTATCTTTGAGGGTACCAATAGCCGCCTTGACTGACGATATGAGGGAACGACGCGATGGCTTCAATGTGGAACAAGACGCTTTTCTATCTCGGCCTTGCTGACGAGGAGCAAGGAACCGATGGGGCAGGTCAACCGGGTGACGTCATTCAACCGGTGCAGGCACCGCCACCTGCTCAGCCTCGCCAAACATCCCAGCAACAGGTTGTGGCCACGCGTCCACCCGATCCCTATGTCCCGACGGCATCGTCAGTACCGCCTCCAGACCCGTACTCGGCGCCGCCGATGTCGGCACCGCCTCCAGGAACTCCAGTCGCGGGCCGAAGAGTCGAACCGCCATCGGCGACTGCTCGATCGATGTCACCTGACAGAAGGCATGCAGAAGCCGGTGTGTTCATCCACCAACAAGATTCCTCCGCTCAACGAACGGGTGACCCTGTGAGACGATCTGAACCGGAATCCCAGGTGATCGTCGCGAGGAACTTCTCCGACGCTCAGACGCTTGCGGACTCGATTCGTATGGGGCGTACGGTCGTACTCGATCTCCGCAGCACGGAACCAGAGATGGTTCGCAGGATCGTCGACTTCGCATCCGGTCTGACGTACGCCCTTGATGGGCGCATGGCCAAGACCGCCCAGGGTGTCATCCTGGTAACTCCAGCTGGATCGTCGCTCGGTGTGGGTGAACAGGAACGTCTCGCACGCATCGGTCTCTTCGGATCCCCTTCCTGAAGTGAGTTTCCTTCTCTCGCTGATCCAGCTGCTCTCTCTGGCGATGCTGGCGTGGATCGTTCTGTCCTACATCGTGGTGTTCGGGAGGGTCCCCTTCGACCATCCAGTGCGCAAGATCTACGACGGTCTCTCGCGGGTCATCGAGCCGCTACTCAAACCGATCCGTGCGGTGGTCCCACCTGTGCGCATGGGCGGCGCATCTGTCGACCTCTCACCCCTGATACTGATCATCGGGCTGCAGGTGCTGGCCGGGTTCCTGAGCTGAAGAAGCAAGTAGGTAGAGGATCGCTTGCCTCTGCCGTCCCCCTTGAAAGGGGGACGGTGTTAGCGAACACACTGAACACAAACAAGCCGGTGCCATGATCCGAAACCAAGAGATTCTTCTCGATCTACGATTTACGATTTACGATCTACGATTTACGATTTACGATTTACGATCTACGTTTTACGATTTACGTTTTACGATCTACGAATTTCGATCGACTGCTATCTCCAGATTGACTGCTGCTTCTCCGATCGCTGTTGGCTCGACGTCTCCGACTTCACCTTCGCCGATGTCCGTGGCGAGCACCTCTCCTGCGATCAGTTCGGCATGGTCTCTGAACGCGGCAGTGATGGATGTGTCATCGCACATCCATCGAACGGTGATCCGGTCGCTCACATCGAGATCGAGTTGGCGCCGTGTGTTCTGGATCCGGTTGATCAGTTCCCGTGCGATGCCCTCGATCCTGAGCCCCTCGTCGATCGTCGTGTCGAGAGCGACGGAGATGTCATGATCCGTGGCAACAACGGTGCCCGGTCTCGGCTCTCGGATGATCACGATGTCCTGTGCCGTCACCGCGAACCCGTTGACGTCGATGGACCCACCGTCGACAAGCGACGCGATGGTCGCATGGCCGAGGTCAGCGATCCCACTGGCCACAGATTTCATGTTCTTCCCGAGACGTGGTCCCAGGACCTTGAAGTCCGCCCTTGCAGACAGATCGACAAGCCCTGCCTCATCCTCGTGAACATCAACGGTGTGAACATTGAGTTCCTCGGCGATCAACCCAGCGTGCTCTCTCACCGCGCGCATCGTCGCCTCGGACCTGGTCACGACGGTGACCGATTCCAGCGGTTGGCGCACACGAACATCTTGCTTCTTGCGTAGACCTCGTCCGAGGGTGACGATCGTCCGGACATCCGCCATTGCGAATTCAAGATCTCGGTCGATCGCTGAAACATCGGCGATCGGATAATCAGTGTGATGAACGCTGCGCGGCGCCTCAGGATCGACCGTCGCCACGAGACCCTGGTAGATCTCCTCGGTGATGAACGGCAAGATCGGTGCGGCTACCTGTGCGAATGTCGAGAGAACCTCGTGCAGTGTCGCAAACGCTGCAAGCTTGTCTGCATCGGAATCGGCGGTTCGACGAGCCCAGAAGCGCCGACGGCTTCTCCTGATGTACCAGTTCGTGAGGTCAGCCACGAATCCGATAATCGGTGGTACGACGGCGTAGAGCTTGTATGCCTCCATCTCCCGATTCACGTTTGCGATCAGCGACTGAAGCACCGAGATGATCCAACGGTCGATTTCGGGACGTTCATCGAGCGGAGGTGCGTCGGCAAGGTCGCTTGCTGTGAGGTTGTCAGCTGTGGCGTATGTGGAGAAGAACGAGTAGGAGTTCCACAATGGCAGAAGCACGGTTCGTACGACGTCCCTGACGCCGGATTCGACGAATCGCAGGGGTTCGCCGCGCACGATCGGAGAGTTGATCAGATACGCACGCAACGCGTCTGCACCGAACTCGTCGATGACGAGGGAGGGGTCGGGGTAGTTCTTGAGCGACTTGGACATCTTCCTGCCATCCTCGGCAAGGACCATCCCTGTGACGATGCAGTTCTGGAACGGTGCCTCGTCCTGGATCGCGGTAGCGAGGACAACAAGCGTGTAGAACCATCCTCTGGTCTGGTCGAGTCCTTCCGCGATGAAGTCTGCAGGGAATCTTCGGTCGAAACGTTCCTTGTTCTCGAACGGGTAGTGGATCTGGGCGAACGGCATAGCGCCGCTCTCGAACCAGCAGTCGAGTACCTCGGGAACACGGTACATCGTGCCCTCACAGGTCGTGCATGGGATCTTCACTTCGTCAACGAACTGCTTGTGCAGGTCGTCGAGCATGATTCCTGAGAGGTCAAAGAGTTCCTCGCGAGATGCAACGGCCAGGTTCTCGTCACATGTATCGCATTCCCATACCGGGATACACGATCCCCAGTATCGATTGCGCGAGATCGCCCAGTCGCGTGCGCCTTCGAGCCAGTTTCCGAAACGATTCTCGCCGATCGACGCTGGTACCCACCGGATGTCATGGTTGACCTCAACCATGCGGTCCTTGAACCGCTCCACGGCAACGAACCACGTCGGGATCGCCTTGTAGATGAGAGGTGTCCCTGTCCTCCAGCAGAACGGGTACGAGTGGCGGATCGTTGAACGCTGTACAAGAGCCCCCCGGACCTTGAGAAGGTCGATCAGTATCTTGTCAGCTTCCTTGATATTGAGCCCGGCAACCTCCGGGACCTCTTCGGTGAACTTGCCTACTGCATCCACAGGGTCAACGATCGCCTCGATCCCGGCAGCCTTCATCGCGACGAAGTCGGCCTCCCCGTACGCGGGAGCCATGTGGACCAGGCCGGTCCCTTCTGCCGTTGTCACCTCAGGTGAGCCAATGACACGGAACGCCCCGTCCTCGCGTTGGTCACTGAAGTAGTCGAACGGTGGGATGTACGAGGTTCCCATGAGCTCAGATCCGGTGGCAGATCCCACGATCTCTGCACCATCAGGGAACACGCTCTCCGTGAGCGCGCGCGCAACCCAGTGTGGCCGCGCATCACCTTCTGGCAGCACCTTCACATAGTCGATGTCCTCACCGACGGAGATACTGAGGTTCGCAGGGACCGTCCATGGTGTTGTGGTCCAGAACACGAACCAATCCCCGGCGCTGACGGGGCCATTGTCTTGCGTCGCTTCAACTCGTACGGTGATCGATGGGTCATCGACGTCGCGGTAGTCGAGGTTCGCTTCGAAGTTGGACAACGGCGTCGTCGCCCCGTACGAATACGGAAGGACCTTGAAAGCCTTGTAGATGAGGCCACGGTCCCACAACTGCCGAAAGACCCACCACACGGATTCCATGAAGTCGACATCCATCGTCTTGTAGTCGTTGTCGAAGTCGACCCAGCGTCCCATCTTGGCCGTGATCTCGTACCAGTCCTCGGTCGTGTTGTTGACCATCAGGCGACACGCCTCGTTGAACGTGTCGATGCCGATAGCTGCGATCTCTGCGGGGCCCGACACTCCGAGCTTCTTCTCGACCTCCATCTCGACGGGCAGCCCATGGGTATCCCAACCGAAGCGTCGTTCGACGCGATACCCGCGCATCGTCCAGTAGCGCGGGACGATGTCCTTGATGACTCCCTGGAGGATGTGTCCGTAGTGTGGGGAGCCGGTGGCGAACGGTGGACCGTCGTAGAACGTGTACTCGTTTGCAGGATCCCGCATGTCGATCGACGTCTGGAACGCGTCGATGTCGTTCCAGAAACGGAGAACGCGCTCATCGAGTTTGGGCAGGTCGACGGATGAATCGACCCTCGGGAAGGAATTGGTTGTCGTCACGGCTGATCCTTGTCTCGTCACCTGTCGGTGCCGGGACGGGGGGACCGCGGTACCACCCGGCTTGCTGACAATGCCAGCCACTTCGTTCGTCCGTATCGTGGACCGACGGCGGGTTCTCGCCCCGTGGGGGTTCTTCCCGCTGCTCAGGGGTGATGTTCCTTCAGGCTCTGGTACAAGGCTTCCACCGGCCCCTGCTCGCTGCAACCTGAGGTTCCGAAAGATACGTCCCCATCAATGCATGGGAAAGGCTAGCAGAGCACAGAGCGGAGAGCACAGAGCGGTTATCGGTTCATTTACCGATCAGTTGGGCCCGTACGGTTGCGGCGCGTACACCGGTGAGTTCGACGGTCTTGTAGCGCGACAGTTCACCGGACACGACCGTTGCTCGCGTTGCATTCGTCGTTGCAATGAGGAGGGACACCAGTTGCTGGTTCGCCTTGCCCTTTTCGGGCGGTGCGGATATCCGGATCTTCACCCTGTCCCCATGGAGTCCGACCACGTGAGACCGTGATGCGTTCGGGACCACGAGCACGTCGACACGCACAGTGTCTCCCGCAGCGCGTATGGATTCCGTTCCCACCCACCAAATGTACACGGATCGCGCCGATTCTGAGTTCTGTGTTCTTTACTCTGTCGTCTTGTGTTCAAGAGCGAAAACGACAAAGCAGACCACAAGATGTAAACAAGCCCACAGGGATGCTACATTCCTGTCGCTAGGAGGGATGCATGGCCAGACAACTTGCAGCATCAACGCTCGACAGGCTCAACAAGCAACTCATTGCCGAGCGTGCGCGACTTGAAGCGATCATCAATGATCATGAACGTGACCGTGAAGCGGCGATGCTCGCCGAAGGACCTGCCGATCGCAGCCCTGACCCCGACAACGTGGACGGCGGAGCGATAGCGGTTGAACTCGAAACCGATCGTTCCATGGTGCAGAATGCCCGCGATCTTCTTGACGCGGTCACACACGCTCAGGATCGGATGGAGAAGGGCTTGTACGGAATATGCGAAGTGACGGGCGAACCGATTCCGGTGGCGAGGTTGGAAGCGATTCCGTACGCAACGACAACGGTCGAGGCAGCTCGACGAGGTTGAGCAATCGGCAGCTTGCGATTGTCGTTGGCATCGTTGTTGCCGCGGCGGATCAGTTGTCCAAAGCCTGGGCCGTCAACGCGCTCACGGATGGGCCGATCGTGGTCATACCTGGTGTGCTCCAGTTCAGGATCACATTCAATACTGGTGCCAGCTTCTCGATCCTCTCGAACCAGGGCCCGATTCTCGCCGTGGTCGCGATCGGTGTCATCATCACGATCATGGTCGTCCTCGGTGATGCATCCCGGCGAATCGAGGCTGTAGCTCTTGGGCTTGTTCTTGGTGGATCCCTCGGAAACCTTCTGGACAGAGTGTTCCGTGGCGACGGATGGTTCAACGGAGCCGTGGTCGACTTCATCGATGTCGGCGTGTTCACGAACAACATCGCAGACATCGCCCTGTTCGTTGGCGTAGGCCTTCTCCTCTTCGCTGCGTTCATCCACCGATCATGACGGAACACACCATCATCGTGCCTGTTGACATGGCTGACGAACGACTCGACAAAGTGGTCGCGTCGTTGCTCGGCCTTTCGAGGGGGAGGGTGAAAGAGATCATCGCCGAGGGATCTGCCACGGTCGGTGGGGTCGCTGTGCGGTCAAGCGGGAGGGCCGTTCCAGGAACGACCATCTCTGTGAAGGTCGACGACATCGATGAGGATCTCGCACCGGATCCCAACGTTGACTTCGACATCGTCTATGAGGACGCGGACGTCATCGTTGTCGACAAGCCTGTTGGGGTCGTTGTCCACCCCGGTTCCGGGCGGTCGATGGGGACGCTTGCCAATGGCCTCCTTGACCGGTACCCCGAGATCGAAGGGGTGGGCCAGAAGGACCGATGGGGGATCGTGCACCGGCTCGACCGTGACACCTCGGGCCTGCTCGTCGTTGCACGCACCCAGCCCACCTATGACGCTCTGATTGACATGATGCGCAACAGGACGATCACACGGCGGTACCTGGCTGGTGCGGCCGGACTCTTCACGAACACGAAGGGCACCATTGATGCTCCCGTTGGAAGAGATCAATCGAACCCGACGAGGATGAACGTCGAACGGTCCGGGCGAGAGGCGATAACCCACTACAGACGACTCGCACAGTGGACTGATCGCAACGTCTCGCTTTTGTCTGTCACCCTTGAAACCGGCCGGACACATCAGATCAGGGTTCACATGCGTGCGATCCACCGTCCGATTCTCGGTGACGGTGGCTACGGCAGACGGGGGCTGATCGGCGATCCTGGCAGGCCGTGGCTCCACGCAAGGCAACTGTCCTTTGACCATCCAACGACGGATCGGAGGATCGACTTCGTGTCTCAGCTTCCCGCAGATCTCTCAGCTAGTCTTGACACTCTTGGAACGCCCGACATCGGGGACAGAATCGACATCGACGGGACAGCAATATGACCCTGCACTACGAACGACTATCCGGGCTTGATGCGTCCTTCCTCGCTCTCGAATCGAGAGAGACGCACATGCACGTTGGTGCCGTTGCGGTATTCGGTCCGGGAGAGTACTCGAGCGACGAAGGTGTCGATATCGAGGTCCTACGCGGCATCATTTCGGCCAGACTCGATCAGATCCCCCGATACAAACAGCGCCTCGCGACGATACCGATCGAGGGTCAACCCGTGTGGGTGGATGACGAGCACTTCGACCTTGGTCTCCATGTCAGACACTTTGCACTTCCCCATCCTGGAACCGAGGAACAGCTCAAGTCACTTGCTGGTGTCATCTTCTCCCAACCCCTGGACCGCACACAACCGCTGTGGGAGATGAACATCGTTGAGGGCCTCGAGGGCGGCGGCTTTGCTCTGATATCGAAGATCCACCATTGCATGATCGATGGCATGTCGGGGATCGACCTGATGGCCGCCATCTTGGACTTCACGCCCGATGTGGAGATCGTGGAGCCCAAGCCATGGATCCCACGGCCAGCACCCAACGGCACCGAACTTGCGGTGAGGGAGATTTCACGGTCGATCTCGGCGATCGTTGCCAATCTCGCGAATGTCTCGAGAGTCCGTGAGGAACTCGGAGATCTGACAGGGGACTGGGCTCACAAGATCAGAGCAACCATGGCGTCGTTGTCGTCAGGCTGGCTGACATCAACGGGCAAGACGCCGCTCAACGGCGACATCGGCCCGACGCGACTGTTCGACTGGACGTCTCTGCCCCTCCAGGGTGTGAAGGACATCAAGAACTCCCACGGCGTGACGGTGAACGACGCGATGCTCGCGATCGTGGCAGGCGCGGTACGTACCTACCTCCTCGAAGAAGGCGCCATGTCAAAGGCCGAGGTCGCTTCGACCGAGTTCCGGATCATGGCACCTGTGTCCGTGCGGTCTGATACGCAGACGGGTAACCCCGGCAATCAAGTGGCCATGTGGTTGCTCACGCTGCCGATCGCAGAACCTGACCCTGCAAGGCGCATCAAGATCATCCATGGCGAGACGAAGATGCTCAAAGAGACGGACCAGGCGCTCGGTGCATCGACACTCGTTTCGGTGTCGACGGGCGCACCGGCCACACTCGTTTCTCTGGCTGCCAGATTGGGTTCGCGTGCACGTCCGTTCAATATGACGATCACGAACGTCCCGGGACCCATGTTCCCGTTGTACATGGGCGGATCGAGGATGCTGTCGACGTACCCGCTCGTCCCGTTGTGGCGGAGCCACGGAGCAGGGATCGCGATGTTCTCGATCAGTGGTTCGATCGACGTCGGCATCAACATGGCTCAGGCAGTGGTGGGCGACGCTGGCGCTCTTGCACGTCATCTCCAGGCCTCCTTCGAGGAACTCAGCAATGCAGACCCACTGGCTGAGACACCGCAGGATGATGCGGCTCCCGAGAAGGTATCGACGGCGCCCAAGACGCCAAAGAAGGCCCCACCAATGGGAACGAGGTAAGGCTCGGCTGGCGCCTTGCTGACTGATTAGTTCCTGTGCTCTTCGCTCTTCATCTATCCAAAGAACGTCTCTGCTGTGTTATACAACTCGTCCGGGACGCCTCTGATCGATGAGGTGGCTTCCTCGATGGGGACGGCCACGATGTCAGGGCCACGAACGGCGACCATCACCTTTGTTGCACCCTCGGCAGCGAGATCTGCGGCCTTGACACCCAGACGAGTCGCGAGAACACGGTCCGATGCTGCAGGTGTGCCCCCTCGCTGGATGTGGCCGAGAATCGATACCCGGGTCTCGAAACTCGTGAGATCCTCGATCGCATCTGCGATCTGGTACGCCACGCCACCGAGTCGGTCGAACCCGAACACATCCTTCTTGAGGTCCATGGCGTCGTAGCCAGGAGGTGGCTGGGCGCCCTCGGCAACGACCACAATCGAATAGTGATGCCCGCTTCGGTGGCGCTTGCGTAGAGTCGAAACCACGTCATCGATGTCGTACGGGTGCTCGGGAATGATGACGTAATCCGCTCCGCCAGCGATGCCCGCGTGGGTGGCGATCCATCCCTTGGTCCGGCCCATGACCTCAACGATGATCACGCGGTTATGAGATTCGGCCGTGGTCGCAAGGCGATCGATCGCTTCCGTTGCGATCTGAACGGCGGTCTGGAATCCGAAGGTGATGTCGGTGCCTGCGATGTCGTTGTCGATCGTTTTTGGCACGCCGATGATGCCGACGCCCTCTTGCGCAAGGCGCATGGCAGAACGGAGTGTGCCGTCTCCTCCGATCACGATCAACGTGTCGATGCCGTTTCGTTTGAGCGTTGGCTCGCAGGTGGCAAGGCCATCGCCATGTACATAGGGATCCATGCGTGAGGTGCCAAGGATGGTCCCGCCTCTACCGAGAATGCCCCGCACCGAATTGCGGTCGAGGGGCCTCGTGCGGTCCTGCATCAGGCCTTCCCAACCGTTCTCGATACCAACGACCTCGATGTCGTGCTCTATCGCCCTTCCGACGACACCACGGATGACTGCGTTGAGGCCGGGGCAGTCTCCACCAGCGGTCAGAACTCCTATGACGCCCATGGCACACTCCTCAGATTTCGTTGTCACGACGGCTTCGTAGATTCCTCAAGAGTAGGGCAGACGAGGTGCTGAATATGGCACATGAGGGCCGGGGACGCGCCGGATTTCGCGAGTGCGCTGGGTGCGTCATCCTGCTTACATGCGTGTAGTTCACAACGCGGGGTCTCCGTGGCAGATAGCTTCGCCCATCTTCATGTTCACACCGAGTTTTCGATGCTCGACGGTGCGGCGCGGGTCAAGGATCTTGTCCAAGCGGTCGCGGCTGACGGGCAGCCAGCTGTGGCCATCACGGATCATGGCGTCCTCTACGGTGTCGTCGATTTCATGAAGGCTGCAAAGGGTGCTGGTGTAAAACCGATTGTCGGTATCGAGGCGTACACGACGCCTGGTTCACGCTTCGAGCGAAAGCCGCGCCGCGAGGACAAGCGTTACCACCTGACCATCCTTGCCGAGAACGAGACGGGCTATCACAACCTGATCAAGCTTGCATCCAGGGCGTACACCGAGGGCTACTACTACAAGCCCCGGATGGACATCGAACTGCTCTCGGAATACGCAGAGGGACTCATCGTTGGTTCAGGGTGCCTCGGTGGTCATGTCCCACAGCTACTCGGCGTCGATGATGCTGCCGATGACGATCAAACGACCCAGGAACGCGACTTCGATGCGGCTCTGGCAACAGCAGCGATGTACCAGGACATCTTCGGCCGTGACAACTACTTCATCGAACTCCAGGACCACGGCATTGCGGCTCAACGCAAGATCATGCCAGACCTGTTGAAGATCGCAAAGACGATCGATGCGCCATTACTTGCAGCGAACGACTCCCACTACACCCATGCTCATGAAGCCGACGCACACGATGCGCTTCTCTGCATCCAGACGGGGTCGGTTAAGTCGGACGAGAACCGGTTCAAGTTCCACTCCCAGGAGTTCTACATCAAGTCTGCTGCACAGATGCGCGACCTGTTCCCCACCGATGAGTATCCGGGTGCCACGGACAACACATTGTGGATCGCGGAACGCGTCGATCTTGACATCGAGTTCGGAAAGATCCTGTTACCTCAATTCGATGTTCCCGAGGGGTACGACGTCGATTCCTACCTTCGCCATCTTGTGATGGAGGGTGCTGGGATGCGTTACGGGACGCTCGACGACGTCAAGAGCGAGAGGATCGACTACGAGCTCCGCGTCATCTCCGAGATGGGTTTCTCCGCGTACTTCCTCATCGTGTGGGATCTGATCAAGTACGCAAGGGAACGTGGCATCCGCACTGGCCCGGGAAGGGGGAGCGCTGCGGGATCGATCGTGGCGTACTGCTTGTCGATCACCGCCCTCGACCCGATCGAGTTCGGACTCATCTTCGAGCGGTTCCTGAACCCTGGCCGCAAGGAGATGCCCGATATCGACATGGACTTCGACGAGCGCTATCGCGGTGACGTGATCAAGTACTCGGCCGACAAGTACGGGTCTGACCATGTTGCACAGATCATCACGTTCTCCACCATCAAGGGGAAACAGGCGCTCAGGGACGCAGCTCGCGTCCTTGACTATCCCTATTCGGCAGGGGACCAGCTCGCCAAGGCGATGCCACCGGCCATCCTGGGTCGGGACGCGACCATCGACCAGTGTCTCACCGAACCGGACCGGTACGCATCGAGCAACGAACGCGACCACTACGCAGCGGCTTCAGGTCTGAGGGATCTCCTCGAAACCATGGATGGTGCCCGCGAGATCGTTGATACCGCCAGAGGTCTCGAGGGGCTTCGCCGACAGGACTCGATCCACGCCGCTGCGGTCGTGATCTCACCAGAGCCGCTTACCAACATCGTTCCCATTCAGCAAAAGGGTGAGGATGCTGAGGTGGTGACGCAGTACGAGATGCACGGTGTCGAAGCGCTCGGCCTGTTGAAGATGGACTTCCTTGGCCTGAGGAACCTCGCAACGATCGATCGCGCACTTGAACTCATCGAACGAAACACAGGCACCCGGCCCGATATCGACAATGTGGCGCTCGATGATGAGCCCGTGTACGACCTCTTCCGCAAGGGGGACACGATTGGCGTGTTCCAGTTCGAGGGTGGTCCGATGCGTGCTCTGATGCGCAACCTCGGGCCTGATGAGTTCGAACACCTGATCACGCTCAACGCGCTGTACCGCCCAGGCCCGCTCGGCGCAGGGATGCACCTCGAATACGCGGATCGCAAGAACGGCAGGAGCCCTGTCGAGTATCCCCACCCCGACCTCGAAGAGGTGCTCGGTGACACATACGGGATCATCGCGTACCAGGAACAGGTGATGCAGACAGCCCAGAAGATCGCAGGCTTCTCGATGGCGGAGGCCGATGGGTTGCGTAAGGCCATGGGGAAGAAGATCCCTGCGGTGATGGCCGAGCAGGAGGCGAAGTTCATCGCCGGCTCGATCGAACAGGGTTACGGGGAGCAGTTGGGCAAGGACCTCTTCGGTTTCATCGAGCACTTCGCCGGTTACGGTTTCAACAAGAGCCACTCCGCTGCCTACACCCTCGTGGCGTATCAGACAGCTTGGTTGAAGGTTCACTATCCCGCTGAGTACATGGCAGCGCTCCTCACCGGTGTCAAGCGTGACAAGGACAAGACGGCTGCGTATCTCCATGAGTGTCGGATGATGGGTATCGACGTTGTTGTGCCTGGAGTGAACGTGTCAGAGCGCGATTTCCTCGCTGCAGACGGCGAGATCGTCTTCGGGCTTTCTGCGGTGCGCAACGTCGGTGAGGCCGTTGTCGACATGATCGTTGCGGAGCGCAATAGGAACGGCCACTTCACTGACTTCTTCGACTTCATCGACAGGGTGGATGTACAGGCGCTCAACAAGCGGACGATCGACTCCATGATCAAGGCAGGGGCATTTGACAGCCTGGGCCATCCGCGCAGAGGTCTTCTCGAGGTCGCCTATGCAACGGTGGATGCCACGGTGGAGAGGCGGAGGGCCGAAGAGGCGGGCCAGTACAGCTTGTTCGGTGGAGGCGAATCCGAGATCTCTGATATTTCGCGTGAGATCCCTGACCACGAATGGGACAAGAAGGTACTCCTGGCGTTCGAAAAGGAGATGCTCGGACTCTACATCTCAGATCATCCGCTACTTGGTGCAGAGAAGTACCTAGCAACGATGACGGACACCGAGATACCCGCGTTGTGGGATAAGGAGGATCGTTCCAAGGCAACGATCGGGGGCGTGATCGGAGCGATAAACCGACGCTACACGCGCGCTGGCGAGCCGATGCTGTACTTCCCCGTTGAGGGCCTCCAAGGCAGTGTTGAGGCAGTCGCTTTCCCGAGGACTGTCGCAGAGCATGGACAGATGATCCGCGAAGATGCCGTCCTTGTACTCAGGGGGCGGGTTGATCACCGTGGCGACGACATCAAGTTCATCGTCCAATCGGCAATGGAACCCGAACTCAAAACAGATTCGTCTGTCCGGCTCAGGGTGTCGGCGGCGGCCATGTCCCCAGTTGTCGTCGAGGAACTCAAGACCGTTCTTCTGAATCACCCTGGGAGCGCGCCGGTGTACCTTCACATGTCGGGTGATTCAGGCGTCAAGATCCTCAAGCTCGGGGATGACCACAGCGTCGAACCCCGTTCTGCGCTGTTCGCAGAACTGCGGGAACTGTTCGGAAGCTCAGCAGTCTTTTAGAAGCATCGTAGGTCGTAAATCGTAGATCGTAAATCGCCCAGCAATGTGGGAGAGAGGGATCTTCGAGCGGCCAGTAGTGATGTCAGGTTCCGATTTCTGGCGATCTACGATTCACGTTCGTACGATTTACGGTTCTGATGCCAGTTCCGCCTTCTGGCGATCTACGATTTACGTTCGTACGATCTACGATTCTTCCGTCAGTTCTTCCAATAGATTCGTTTCTTCGATCATCGCTCGGAGGTCCTCGATGGAGGTCGGTGCCGGACTTATGAGCCCGATCTGGTACATCACGGCACCGTAACGTGAGGACAGTTCGGCAGATGCGTCTGCCTGCCTCTGGGCCTCTGTTGCCCACATGGCCAGATTGACTCTCGCTCTGGCACGCAGGTCGGGATCGGCCACGCCCCGGATTGGCTTCGGTGCGGCATCGATCCATGAGAGGGGAAGGGCCCTGTTGAAGATGATCCCTGTTGGCTGGATCGAGATGCCACCCAACTCTCGGAAGAACCTCTTGGTTTCATGGATCGGCGTTGGATCGGCGGTCGTGGCGATCAGTGTGGTCGCCTGCTGCAGGTAGCGCTCGATGGTTCTCGAGCGCGCGGAGAGGCTGGTGTACATGGTCGAGAGGTCAAGCAGGAAGTCGGCGACGTCTGAGAGCATCGGTCCACCGAGGACCGTGTCGGCGATCTTGAGCATGGGCTTGGCCGTGAATCGGAACAGGAAGCTGCGCCCTGGGATGTGCGAACCTGTGAGCCACTTGAGAAGCTTCCCCGATACGAGGTCGCCGGTATGTGCGGGGGCGGTGAAGAAGTCGATCCCTCCGCCAGATGGCGGCGTGTCCACGACGAGGAAGTCGTACTGGTGTGACTCGATGTACTCCGCCATACGTTCACCCGCCGCGTAGGACTGGGCGGCGGGGAAACGATCAGCTATCGCACGGAAGTACGGGTTCACGAGGAGCCGGTCACCGACCTCGGGTTCCGCATACCGGTAGATAATGGCCTCCCATGAGGCGGACACGTCGAGCATTGCCGCCCACATGTTCCCCGTGCCCTCGACGGGTTGAGGTTTGTCGCCGAGATGATCGATTCCAAGAGCGTCCGCGAGGCGCTTCGCCGGGTCGATCGTCAGGACAAGTGTCTTGTGCCCGGCTGCCGCCAACGTCGCGGCGAGGGCGGCCGAGATGGTCGTCTTTCCTACACCGCCGGCACCTGTCACGATGATCGTTCTCGTCGTCACAGGACCGCCCCGATCACATCCGAGAGTTGGAGTGAGACTCCCTGGGGGGTGAACACACCGGCCAGATAGGGGAGCGAGATCCTGAAGTCGATTTCATCAAGCCACTTCGCCTGGTCGTCTTCGAGATGGGTCTGGAGGGACGCAGCCTCCCTGACGGGACCTTCCGGCAGTTCCTCGAGACGGCTGCCGTCGATGCCGCTGGTGTCTATCACCCTGTTCATGATGACGCTTGGAGGCGGACCGAGCCGTTCGGTCGTTAGAACATCAACAGCTTCGAGCGTCTCGATCACCGGTAGTTCTGCTGGGTTCGAGACGATGATGACCGATGCGATCTTGGGGTCGCTGAGTGTTTCGTCCATGTCGCTCGCCTGACGTCGCACAACTCCCGTCGGGACGAGTTGGGCGATCGTCTGGGGGGCACGCATGTAGGACTGGAACTGACCGAGCGACGAGGCGTCGACGACGACAGAGTCCCATATGCCTTTCCAGGTCTCATGGAGCGGTTTGCCGATGCTGATGATCTCTCGCACTCCCGGAGCGGTTTCGGCCAGGACGCTCAACGCAGCGGCGATCTGTTTCGTGGGCGCACCTCTGGGGACATGGAGTTGCATCTTGAGATATTCATCGAGCGCAGCGGCTCTGTCGATCGTCATGGCGAACAGGCCGTCGCGCATTTCAGTCGGTTGGTAGGTCAACGGCCGCGATCCGAGATGTGCAGCGAGCCCCGGACTGGTTGCCATGTCAATGGCGAGTACGGACTCTCCCTGACGTGCCCTGGCTATTGCTATCGCGGCGGCAACAGCGGACTTCCCTGTTCCGCCCTTGCCCGTGATGAATATGAGACGCGTCGAGACCATCGATCAATAGGGTAGCTCTCAAGCCCTCCGACCGGCCTAGCCTTCAGGTTCCAATGAGAGGAGACACGGTGGCGAAGCTGGACATGGACGAATTTCTGCAACGGTTCCAAGATCGGGCACAGGCCGTACGCGACCGCGGGATTCCCCCGCTTGAAGGCGAAGCCCGCAAGGTCTTCATCGAGGGAGCCGAGCTCGACCACTTTGACTACTCGCTGATAGCGTCAGCAGCCTGGTCGGTTGAGGACGGGAACCTCGTCCTGCGAATGTCGCTGTCAGGCTGACGGTTCCTCCACGCCAAGCGCCGCTCGCTTCGCAGCAGCTCGCCGTTCGGTTTCGAGACGTGCAAGGTCGTAGTCGTTGTGGTCCACGAATGTCATGGCATCTGCGATCCTGGGGTGCCCTGCAACTTCGCGTATCTGAGTGTGCATCTCCTGGCACACAGCGCGGTAGTCGGGATGGCCACCCTGCTGAGTGCGCAGTTCAAGCATGTGGAAGGCCTCGCGGGCGTTGAGATTCATCGAGAACCGGATCTTGTACGCAAAGGGAACAACGTACTGAGCGACATCGGAAGGGAACTCAGAAGCGATGTCGTCGTACAGGTCAGCCATGGTTTCCATTGCGTCCGTCCATTGCGCCTCAGATCCGATGTCCTTTACAGCCTCAGGGGTGACGAAGCCGTTCGTTGGTGAGAGAGCTTGCCAGTCGATGGTGAGCATGCGGTGGCGTTGGAGATCGCGGAAGATGCCGTAGTCACAGAGGATGTCGAACCGGTAGAAGGTCTGTTCCATCCCTCTCCCTGGCTTGTGCCTGCGGTTCGTGCGGGTCCCAACGTACGCAGAGAAGATATCGTCGATCTCGGCCTCCGACATGTCCCACACAGTTGCACGTAGTTCGCGTTCGGACATATTGACGTAGGGGTAGAGGGCGCTCGCCGCGACCTTCCGTTCGCCGTCGGGGTCCCACTCGACGAGGTCGACAGTTGTCGGTGCCCCCGGCTTGGTGTCGAGGGAGGCTGCCTGGCTTGTCATCGAGGTCCGGATGTCCTCGAAGTGCTTCGTCCAGAGACCCCCTCGATCCGGCACGTCGACCCGCTTCATGAAAGACGGGATCACAGTGCGCAGTTCCTTGAGCATGAGGTTGGCTGTCCAGCGAACCTCATCGAGGGGATGGGCAGCCATGCGAAGCAGAAGAGCTTCGTACGCCTGGCCTGAGGCGAATATGCCGACGTTGGATGTCGTCGCTGCTGGAAGGAGTCCCCTGGCATCGTCACAAGCCTTGGCCCGGATGGTTGACTTCCACACGAACGCGGAATCGTCCTCAGCCTTGGGATACATCGCCTCGTAGTAGGCGACCAGTTTGGTGACAATCTGTGAGTAGACGTCGAAGAGGCCGTCAAGTTCAGCGACATATCGGGTGCGGATCGGGTGTCCCTCGATCTCAGTCGGGATGTGGTACCGGTAGCGGTTACCGAGCGTCTGGTCGTAGAAGATGTACCTCGTTGACTGTTCGAGGTAGGAAGCAAGCCGTCCCCACTCGAGGACCTTGGTCAGGATGTTCGATGCCTGCTCCACAGCAAGATGTGCGCCACCGAGTTGCGCGACAGAGTCGTCACCGTACTGAGTGAACACCCGGTCGTAGAGCGATTCGGCTTTCGACCTGCCAGCATCGCCGGATCCGAGGGGTTCCTGGGCGGCTCCGATCGAGCTCGTATCGGCGAACTCGTCGAGGAACAGGCGCCGGACCGACTTGGGCGACCGCGAGTATCGCGCGAACAGAGCGCCCTTCACAACCTCGGGTAGCCCGAAGATCGCAAAGACGGGCTTGTCGGTGTTGGAGAAGTACCGGTTGAGTACCGCACGTTCGTCAGCAGTGAATGTCTCAACATGGAATGGTGGATGTTCGGTGGTCAGGGTGTCCTCATTGTTTGCCGAGATGAACCGTACACCACGCCTGAATCCTCAGCAATGCGAACAGGCGCGGTACTCTGGGTCGATGACCCTTGTTCGTATCATCCTCGGGATACTCCTCGCCCTCCTGTTGGCTGTCGTCGCTGTTCCCGGAGCGGTTCTGGTCGATCTGGTCAACGGCGGCACAGGGTTGGGATTGTGCGAACAGGGTCTCGGAGGATGCACGACTGGCGTGTTCGCCGGTACCGAGCTTCTCATCATCCTGACCGGCATCATCGCGTTGCTGGCTGCGCTCATCGCTGGATTGGTACGGCTGTTGCGGTGGCTGGGTAATCGAAGACGGTCAGTGAGCCTCTGACAGCGCTTCTGCTGTTCGGATGTCTGCATCCTCGGGAGGAGCGAACACGAGAACGACGTAGGTTCCCGCGATCATGAGCCCCGCACCGATCCACCCTCGCACGTCCAGCCGTTCACCGAGAACAAGGCCTGCCGTGATGACGGCGAACAGCGGTTCGACGGCCAGAATGATGGCTGTTCGCGAGGGCCCGATGATCTGTTGGGACCACACCTGCATGAGGAACGCACCTGCTGTAACCAGGAGTCCTGTGATGATCAGAGTCGGCCACGCCTCGGCCGACGGGATCGGCAAGCCGCCATCCACGATGGCTGAAAGTGCGAGCGCTGCGGCAGCAACGAACCCGAGTTGGACCGCGGTGAACGGCAGGACCTCGTGCCTTGGAGCAAGGTAGGCGAGGATGACGATGTGAAAGGCAAAAGCAACCGCACAGGCAAGCGTCCAGACGTCCCCGGATTCGAGGGTGAACGTGTCCGTGACCGTCAATGCCCCGAGTCCCACGATCGACATCGAGGCTCCCGCAATGGTTGCGATGGCTGGGGATGTCCGCCTCGCAATGGCCGCGATCAGAGGCGTGAACACAACGTACAAGCCCGTGATCAGTCCTGAGTTGGTCGCTGACGTGAGTTCGAGGCCGATCGTCTGGGTTGCGTACCCAATGAAGAGGGCGATGCCCGCAATGGTTCCATCCCGCCAAACAGCACGACCCCATGGCCGCCCGACCACGAACAGGACAACGGCACCGATGAAGAACCTCCAGCCCACGAACGCCAGGGGAGGGATGACGTCGAGAGCGCTCTTGACGAACACGAACGTCACCCCGAACATCGCCGCAACAAGCATCAGAGCGAGATATGCGTAGGAACGGCGTGTCATGAGTGGGAAGGTAGCCGTCGGAGGACAAGGACGATCAGGACGATCAGGACGATCA
>JAMBLL010000121.1 GCA_023336765.1 Actinomycetes bacterium
ATGAAGCTCATCGCAACATGTTGTGAACCCGTTCTCGTCGAACCGATTGGTTCCGACGAGGCAGAGCAACTAGCGAGCGGCTTCAAGCTGCTGTCGGATCCGATCAGGCTCAGGATCCTGAGCCTGATCGCAAACGCTCCCGAGGCATCGATGTGCGGATGCGAACTCCCGGAGATTCTCGATCGTAGCCAGCCAACCGTGAGCCATCATCTGTCGCTGCTGACCGAAGCCGGTCTTCTCACTCGCGAACAGCGCGGCAAGTGGGCCTGGTTCTCCGTCGAGTCCGACGGGGTATCTGTGCTGAGGGACGCGTTGAGTCTCCGATAGCAGCGTGATGCTGGTGGCGGCACGTTCGGTGGGGATACGCCGTTGACATTGCGTCGGCGACGCGTAGGCTTGTCATTGATTCAAGGGGGAGTTGACACGGATGGCGGAGCAACCTGACGTATACGGTCCTGTCGTGGTCGGTCGTGGAACCGACTACGGGATGGAGTTGAGCGTGTCGGATCCGTTCGTGTATGCCGTCGGGTTCGAGAACGCATTAACCCCGGAAGAAGCACTCGGGGAAATGGGTGCACTTCCCGGTGAGTGGAGTCCCAGAGGACTAGCGTACTCAGAGTCCCCGCCCTCGAGGATCGAGCACCGCTTTGAGAGTTCCGGGGCGACTGATGCGATTACTCCGGCCACGCTTGCGGAGATCGTTGCCGCCGAAGACAATCAGATCCGATACGTCGTGCCGGTCTACAGGAGCGAAGAGTTCGGGCTAACCGAATTCACGCCGGTCCCAAACCACGTCGTTGTGACTGTAATGGACAGTTCCGTGCTTGAGGAAATCGACGCGGAAGCACGCGACCAGGGCTTCTTTCCCGTCTACTATCGAGACCGCAATGTCGGCGAGTTCTTCCTGCGGATATACTCATCGCTCATCTCTGAGCCTGCGGAAGCGCCAGCTGAGGAATTCACGGACTACAAGGGCGAACCGGGCCCAGCGCTTTGGCTGATCGATCGCCTGACATCGCTGGACATCTTGAGGAACGCTGGCTTGGAAGCGGAGCCGGATTGGTACATCGCGTATCCCAATGATCTCGGAAGCGACGCTAGCCGAACAGTCGAACGCCTGGCCGATTCACATGAGCCGTTGCCCGACGTCGCAATGGATGAGTCCGCAGTTAAGGTCGCGGTACTCGACGGGGAATTCGACCTCAACCACGCGTCAACGAAGCTTCCGTTTGGTCACCCGCGGCGCAACGTTATGGAGAACACTGACCAAGTCGACGTGGTGAACGACCACGCTCACGGGACGCTGTGCGCCGGTCTCATCGGTGCTCGATCGGGAATCGATGGGTGGGAAGAGGGAGGGGTCGTACCCACAGCGAATCTCTTGCCCGTGTCCATCTACCGCACGAAGGAGCCGATTCGCGCCGAGCTCGGGTTTCTCGTTGCAGGCATCAACTACGCCGCGGAACAGCGGTGCAAGATCATCAGTATCTCCGTTGGTGGGTTTCCCTCGGCAAGGACGCTGACCAAGGCTGTCTCGGATGCCGACGACGATGGAAGTCTCATCATCGCAGGAACTGGAAACCGGCGGTCTGGCGATCATGACGGTGCTGGCTTCGTGCTGTACCCTGCAAGATACGGCAAGGTCATCGCCGTTGGGGCTGCAATGGTCGATGTTTCTGACTCCCTGGGCCCTCTTCGTCGGGTCTCGGTGCACACGTCGCAAGCCGCGAGCGAATCTGTGCCCTGGGAGAGCCGTTACGGTAAGGGCCTCGATGTTGTCGCACCTGGACTCTGTGTTACCTCGACCGACATATCCGCCGAGGACGGAGAGTCTCACGATGTGTCACCCGTCGGTGATATCTGGAATCGGTTCTCGGGGACGTCTGCGGCGACGCCCCTCGTTGCCGGGTTCGCAGCGAAGATCGCGAGCCAGACGGGCGGATCGCCCCAGCAGATTCGAGATGCCATACGAGATGCTGCCGTTCGGTTGGGACAGTACAAATATGTACGAACGCGCCTCGAGCGCCCATGGGACTGGAAGGTGGGGTTCGGCTGGATTGATCGGACGATTATCGACGAGTGGGTGCCGGATGGCGACACACCGCCAGAAGAACCACATGACCCAGAGGAGGACATACCAATGACCGATCCAACGGAAGATACAACTGATCCGGAGTTCGAGTGCATGCCCGGAGAGTTGCTCGTAGACATTGTGGGTGACGAGGCAACGTACTTGGGCAAGTTCTCCAACGCTGTCCAGCCATTAGCCGATTTTCTCGCGGCGCTCGCGAGTACCGACGATTATTGCAGTGTGATGACCGCACATTTCTGGCGGGACCCATATCGCACTGCGCGCGTCGCAGGGCTTCCATGGGATGCGGCGATTCTCCTGGGCGGAGGAAACTGGCAAGCGGTGTATGAGGCTGTTGACGTTGAACTCCACCAGGTGCAGAACACCGGAGGAGCAGGACCCATCTGGGTTCGCGTCGACTGAGGGGCGGTGCGTAACGGTGGGGTCACTCGCAGTGGTGGGGTCGGGCATACGCCCGACGCAACTGACTCCAGAGTGTCGCTCCGCGATCGTGGCGGCCGATATCGTGCTGTACGTGGTTGCGGATTCGGTGACCGCGGCAACGATCGAAGGCATCGCTGTCGAGTCGGTTGACCTCGGACGGCTGTACGCGCCCGATCAGAATCGACGCCTGACCTACGCCACCATGGTCGACCGCGTCTTCGAAGAGGTCGATGCCGGGCGGCATGTGTGTGTCGTGTTCTATGGGCATCCCGGTGTGTTCGTGGATCCCGGACCTGAGATGATGAGACGGGCAACCTCGGGTGGTGTCAAGACGATCATGCTCCCGGGGATATCGGCCGCCGACGCACTTTATGCCGATCTTGGCCTCGACCCAGGGCGTGACGGGATCCAGATGTTCAGTGCAACGGATTTCCTTCTGCGCCGCCGCGACATCGACGACTCTGTGCCTCTGGTGTTGTGGCAGATGGGCGCCATCGGCCAGGAACGAGGAGCTACTGAACCTGAACGGAAGTATCTGGGAGTGCTCGCCGAAAGGCTTGCGGAGATCTATCTACCAGGCCATCGCATCGTGATGTACGAGGCGGCACGGATCGTCGGCTATCCACCCAGCCTCGACAATGGCACGGTCGAAACGTTGACAGGCATGCCACTGACGAGAGCGTCTACGTTGTTCATCCCCCCGGCGCGTACCGTTGACGTGGATGCCGGAGTGGCTGAGCAGCTTGGACTGGTCGATGACTAGATGGAGGCGAGCGCGCGGTTGATGATCTCTCGATCAGGCGAGTCATCTCGCTCCGCAGATGACCGAATCAGGAGATCATCGTTGAGCCAACTCGGCCAAACGATGGGGATCCTTGATCGCAGTGTATTCGCTGCGAGTGCCAGGCCTGCTGCTTCGTCATGGTTGCCGAGCATCATCTGGCACCGCGATGCGTAGACGAGGGACCAGACTGCCGCAGTGCGCGATTGGATCCTGGCTGCGCTTGTGAGTTCCGTCTTGAGGCGTGTGAGTGCGGTTCGCGGTTCGGCATCGGCATTCGCGGCTGCCATCAAGATGTTCCCCCGGATCACGAATGGGCGGAGAGCGTACTGTGTCATCAGTTCGTTCGCACTCGCCAGAAGGCCGGAGGCATGTTCATCACCCCTGGCGATTCCAGCCCACGCACGCAGTTGGCGCATGTCAGCCATCATGGGGTAGAGCTCAAGCGACTCGTAGGCACGCTCACCGATCGACCACTCCCATTCGGCCGCAGCGAGGTGTCCGTCGTGAAACGCAAGCCACCCGTTGAAGTCAGAGCGCATTGCCACAACGGATTCCCTACCGAAGTCCTTCCCCATGATGGTGGCCCGTTCGATCGCTTCGAGAGCCTCGTCGCGTCTGCCCATACGCAACAGGAGATATGCAGTGCTTGCCATGGCGTACGCCCGGGGTATGCCGCTGTCTGGTAGGTCAGCTGTGAGTAGCAGCGACATCTCGTCATAGGAGTTCGCATAGTCCCCGACGATGAACGAGTACAGGGCCTGGCTTCCTCTGACTTTGGCGGAATCGAGCGCTGATCCGGATCGGTCTACGAGAGAGGATTCGTACTCGAGGAACCGTGTTGCGTCCTCGATGGCTCCACCCCACAAGCTCAACTCCACGAGCGTTCGACAGAGTTCTGGGAGCAACGCAGCAGGCTTGTCAGCATCCTGGTTGGCCAGTACCTTCTTCAGGATCGATCTGCCAAGGTCGAGCTGACCGGTTTCGAACCAGAAGTTGCCCGCATTGGCGGCGATCTTCACCTCGAGATCCTTGTCCTCAAGCTGGATCGCGTAGGTGATCGCAGCTTGGAGGTTGGCGCTCTCAGCCACGAGCGCAGACCGTACGTTCGCCTGGTCCGCACCGCGGAGTTGCACGTGGGCGGCGGCGGCGACATCGGCGAAGTATTCAGCATGACGTCTCCTGTATGTGGTGTCCTCC
>JAMBLL010000122.1 GCA_023336765.1 Actinomycetes bacterium
GGCCGTAGCTCAGCTCGGTTAGAGCACCTGGTTGTGGTCCAGGAAGTCGCGGGTTCAAATCCCGTCGGCCACCCCAACGCCGCGTTGCCTCCCCCCGCAAAGGGAGACATGCGCGACACAACACGATGTCGAGGAGTGATCGTGCAAACAGAGGTCAACGAAACAAGCAGATTCGAGCGGACGCTGACCGTCCGTCTCGAGAACGAAGAGCTCGAATCCGCAAAGAAGAAGGCTGCGGCCAAAATCTCGCGCAACATGAAGATCAAGGGTTTCCGCCCGGGCAAAGCACCGTTGGCGGTCGTCGAGCGTGCTGCCGGGGCTGACTATGTGCGCTCTGAAGCGATCGACGAGGCGATACAAGATGTCGTCCCACTTGCGATCGATGAGGCTGGTCTCGACCCTGTGACACCGCCAGCGGTGTCGGCAGTTCGTGACGAGTCAGAGGACGGAACCATCGAGATCGATGTGCTGGTGACCTTGTGGCCCGTATTGGAGTCATTGCCGGACTTCGGTGAGATCGAGATCGAGGTCGATGACCCCGCGGTTACAGACGACGAACTAGAGGAGCAACTCGACGCTCTCCGCAACCAATACGCAGAGCTTGTCGACTACGAGGGCGAACTCTCAGACGGCGACTTCGCATTGATCGACCTCGAAGTCGAGTCCGACGGTGAAACGGTGGACACGGCTGGTGCCAAGGACCTGATGTACGAGATCGGAACGAACTCCTTCGTCCCTGGAATGGACGAGTTGCTCATCGGCGCGACAACCGGGAACACAGTTCGTGGTGACGGGGAACTGCCTGATGGGTACTCAGATAAGGGTGGCGAAGCCGTTGAACTCATAGTGACGATCAAAGAGGCCAAGAAGAAGACCCTGCCTGACCTCACGGACGAAATGGTCTCGGATGGAACAGAATTCGAGACGGAGGATGAGCTACGGGCCGCGATCTCGGAGAACATGCTTGCCTACAAGGTGCATAACCAACGGGTCGCCCTCCAGGACAAGGTCGTCCAGTACATCATCAACGAACTCGACCTGGAGATCCCCGCAGCTCTCGTTGATGCCGAGGTCCAGGCGCGCGTCAGGAACCTGGCCACCAGACTCGAAAAGGACAACATCGATCTGCAGAACTACCTGCGCATCACGGGCCAGGATGAGTCTTCGTTCCTTGCATCGATCAGAGATCAGGCAGAGCACGCCCTTGCCACACGGGTTCTCCTGGACTCGATCGCTGCCATCGAGAACTTCGAGGTGGCAGAAGACGAGATCGCTGAGCACGTCATGGAGATGTTCCAGGGCAGTGTCGATGACCCAACGGAGATCATCGAGGCGTGGCAAGCCTCGGGGGAAATAGAGTCTCTGATGGATGATATGCTCCGCGAGCGGGCGCTGACCAGCCTGGTCGATTCGGCGAAAGCTGTCGACAAGGAGGGTAATCCCGTCGATCTCACGCCTGTGGTGATCGAACCGAAAGAACAAGAACCGGAAGAAGATTCAGCTGACGAGGTTGAGGATTCTTCCGAGGCGTCGGATGACGATGCTCCAAACGAATCAGAGGAAACAACATGAGCTACCTGGTCCCCACTGTTGTAGAACAGACACCGCGCGGTGAACGCGCCTTCGATATCTACAGTCGCCTTCTCAAGGATCGCATCATCTTCCTCGGTACCCCTATCGATGACGGCGTTGCGAACATCATCATGGCTCAACTACTCCACCTCGAAGGCGAGGATCCTGACAAGGACATCAACCTCTACATCAACTCGCCCGGTGGGTCGACGTATGCCTTGATGGCGATCTACGACACGATGCAGTTCATCAAGCCACCGGTTGCCACCTACTGCATGGGCCTCGCAGCTTCAGCTGCGGCTGTGCTTCTGGCTTCGGGTGCCCCTGGCAAGCGCTTCGGTCTTGCCCACAGCCGCATCATGATCCACCAGCCCCATGTTTCGGGACTGGGAGGCCAGGCAACGGATATCGAGATCCATGCCAAGGAGATCCTCAAGACCCGCGAGGACATCAATGTCATCCTGGCCAAGCACACAGGCAAGCCGCTTGAGGTGGTAGCCGACGACACGGAACGTGACTATTGGCTCGGAGCTGAAGAAGGTATCGAGTACGGTCTTATCGATTCCGTGCTGACGGGACGTCAGCTCGAAGCGGTAACGGACTAGAGGGGCCCGCTCGTGGCAAAGTACGAAGGTTCAGAGCTTCTGAAATGTAGCTTCTGTGGCAAGTCCCAGAAGCAGGTCAAGAAACTGATCGCCGGACCAGGTGTGTACATCTGTGACGAGTGCATCGAACTGTGCAACGAGATCATTGCCGAGGAGCTGTCCGAGACGGAAGAGGTGACGTTCACCGAACTCCCGAAGCCGCACGAGATCTTCGAGTTCCTCGATGAATACGTGGTTGGCCAGGACGTGAGCAAGAAGGTTCTCTCAGTTGCTGTGTACAACCACTACAAACGTGTGCGTGCGGGCCTGCGGATGAAGTCTGATGATGTTGAGCTTCAGAAGTCCAACATCCTGATGGTCGGTCCAACGGGTTCAGGCAAGACCTTGATGGCCCAGACGCTTGCGCGCGTGTTGAACGTGCCGTTTGCCATCGCCGACGCCACAGCACTCACTGAGGCGGGCTATGTGGGCGAGGATGTGGAGAACATCCTTCTCAAGATCATCACGGCTGCGGACTTTGACACGAAACGAGCCGAGACGGGCATCATCTACATCGATGAGATCGACAAGGTCGCTCGTAAAGCTGAGAACCCATCCATCACGCGCGACGTCTCGGGTGAGGGTGTCCAGCAGGCATTGCTCAAGATCCTCGAAGGTACCGTTGCGTCGGTTCCCCCCCAGGGAGGCCGGAAACACCCCCACCAGGAACTCATCCAGGTCGACACGACCAACATGTTGTTCATTTGCGGCGGGGCGTTTGCGGGTCTCGAAGACGTCATCTCGAACAGAGTCGGAGCGAAGTCCGTCGGGTTCGGTGCAGAGGTCACATCGAAAGAGGAAGTGCGACCTTCGGATGTCATCGACCAGGTGATGCCAGAGGACCTGATCGGCTACGGTCTCATCCCTGAGTTCGTCGGGCGCCTGCCCATATTGACGACGGTGGCAGACCTCGACAAGGAATCCCTTGTGCGCGTGCTCACTGAACCGAAGAACGCGATCGTCAAACAGTACGAGAAGTTCTTCGAGATGGACGGGGTCGAACTCGTCATTACAGAGGAAGCTCTTGAAGCGATTGCCGAACTCGCCATGAAGCGCGGGACCGGCGCCAGGGGCCTGAGGGCCATCATGGAAGAGGTCCTCCTCGACACGATGTACGAGCTGCCAAGCCGCTCTGACATCGCACAGGTGGTCATCGACGGTACCGTCGTGCGAGAGAAGGTCAATCCAACGCTCGTACCGATCACGGAACTGGGTACAGCAGAACTGCCAGAGGAACGCTCCGCCTAGCGGGGCACGCTGAGCGTGAGCCACGCCTGGTCCGTTCACGCAAAGGTGGCGTTCATCGGGTCCCACGGGATCCGCAAGACCACTGCTGTTCACGCTTTTGCGAACGTGATGCAGCGTGCAGGACGATCTGTCGAGCATGGGCGTGAGGTCGTGCGCGACAATCCACTCGGAATCAACGAGGGTGCCACTGGTGAAGCGCAGCTCTGGGTACTCGTTTCACAGATCCGCCAGGAGCTCCAACTCGCCCAGAAAGCGGATGTGCTCGTGCTCGACCGGGGTGTTATGGACAACTTCGCCTACTACCTCCGCGCCTGTGGGGGAGAGGACCTCTTCGATGTTGGCCCCCTTGTCACCAGCTGGTCAGCGAGCTACGACATGGTCGTCCGCCTGAGGCCAGACATCGCTCTGCGTTCCGATGGTGTCCGCTCCACGTCCGATTCGTTTCGTGACGAGATCGAGCACATCCTCGACTCGCAGCTTCTGTCGCTGGTGTCTGCAAAGCAACTGGTGGACCTCAACGCATCGGATATCGATGACAGGTTCGATTGGTGGCCGCTCGCGGAACGTCTTGCGGGCCTGGTCGAGGAGCCTCTTTTCGCCGACGGTGTTCGACGGAGACGTCCGAGACCGACTCCGAGACCCAAACCGGACATACCGCAACTTGAGATGGAGATCTAGCGAGGTTCAGGAGGTCGCGTCGCGCAGTTCGTCCGCAGCTTCGGTCTGAGCGGCAAAGCCGTCGATCTCAGCGATCGTAGGCTCTCCGACCCATACCTGCACGCCAGTAAGGATGTCTGCGTATTCCTCGTCCTGACCGGGAGCGACGACGACAACGAGGGGAACGTCGTCTGCCACGCTCTGCTGATATCGCTTCAGGATGACTCGATGCACGGGCCGATCGAGATCGAGCCTGAACACGATCCCGTGGGCAGAATCGACCATCGGGCAGGTTCCCGTAACGATCGAACAGACGTGGCCCCAATCTGGTCCATGGCAAACCTGCACGGGGTGTCCCATCTGCTCGAGAAGTTCCTTGTCGAGGGGTTCGTCGTAGGGAGTCACATCGAGAATCAGACCACTTGTGTCCTTCATCGTCTCTCCCTTCTGACCATCTCATCGTCTCACAGGAGCCATCACCACGCCATTGCGGCTAATGCCATCCTAGCCGACTCATCGAGGAGGCAAGTTTCTGGATGATTCGACGGTGCGAACAGAGCCACTAGCGCCATGGCAGGTGACGATCTACAATGAGTGAGAGATTGGATCGTCAGGTGGAGGAATTCCAATGAAGTCAGGTCGCTCGTTTTCGATTCTCGTATCCTTTGCGCTGCTCGCATCAGCCCTTGTCATCGTGTCGGCCCCCGCTGGCGCGGATCACACCGCTGATCCCGGTTCAGTCACGATCGCAGGCTCGCTGCAAGATGAGTTGGGTTGTAGCGGTGACTGGCAGCCAGACTGTGCCGACACATACATCGCCTACGACTCTGAGGATGATGTCTGGCAAGGCACATTGACGATTCCGGCCGGAACCTTCGAATACAAGGCCGCTCTCAATAACTCATGGGACGAGGCCTACGGCTCTGGTGGAGACAACATCGTACTCGACCTGGCGGCTGGCACCGATGTCAAGTTCTACTACGACCACAAGAGTCACTGGATCACAGACGATGTCAACTCTGTGATTGCCACGGCAGCTGGAGACTTCCAGTCTGAGCTTGGTTGTCCTGGTGACTGGCAGCCGGACTGTCTCCGTTCCTGGTTACAGGATCTCGACGGTGACGGCATCTACGAATTCGAGACCGGTGACATCCCCACGGGCGCCTACGAGTTCAAGGTCGCACTTGATGAGGCGTGGGACGTAGCTCACCCGGCGACCAACGTTCCGTTCACCGTCGCGACCGCTGGTGAGATCGTCACTATTAGCTACGACACAGCTACAGGCGACGTCACGGTCACCGTCGAAGCGCCTCCTCCGCCCGGTCCAGCTTCTGTGACGATCGCCGGATCACTGCAGGACGAACTCGGCTGTCCCGGTGACTGGCAGCCAGACTGTGCGAGCACGCACCTGGTATACGACTTTGACGACGATGTATGGCAAGGTGTGTTCACCCTCCCAGCAGGCAGCTTCGAATACAAGGCCGCACTGGAAGATTCCTGGGACGAGAACTACGGTGCAGGAGCAGTACGCGACGGCGCGAACATCGGTCTCGACACAGGCTCGGGCGGTGATGTCAAGTTCTACTACGACCACAAGAGCCATTGGGTCACCGACAACGTCAACTCTGTGATCGCGACCGCCGTGGGCAGTTTCCAGGCAGGCCTGGGGTGCCCGGGTGACTGGCAGCCAGAATGCCTCCGCTCATGGATGCAGGACATCGACGATGACGGTATCTACGTGTTCGCCACCGACGAGATCCCTGCGGGCAGCTATGAGGGCAAGGTAGCCCTTGACGAGGGCTGGGCCACGGCCCACCCGGCATCCAACCTCCCTTTCACCGTTGAAGCTGATGGTGACATTGTGACCTTCAGCTACGACTCAGGTACCGACGACGTAACGATCGACGTTGGCTCCAG
The DNA here is from genome assembly GCA_023336765.1 of Actinomycetes bacterium. Taxonomy (GTDB): domain Bacteria; phylum Actinomycetota; class Acidimicrobiia; order Spongiisociales; family UBA5794; genus JAMBLL01. Next base: position 6,039 of record JAMBLL010000122.1, read on the forward strand.
TGGTCTCGAACCCGGAGATGAACTCCTCGTGCGTGCACCGCTACGCACATCCGCAGCGGACGACACGATGTACTTCGTCATGCCGGATCGCTTCATCAATGGCGATCCGAGCAACGACGCCGGCGGGGATCTCTCCGGAGACCCACTCGTCAACGGCCTCCTTCCCACGGACAAGGGGTACTTCCACGGTGGGGACATCGCAGGCCTCGAGGCGAATCTTGACTACCTCAACTCGCTCGGCGTAACTGCCATCTGGATGACACCGCAGTTCACCAACAACGCCGTCCAGGGCGACGGGACGATCGCAGGATCCACCGCTGGTTACCACGGCTACTGGCAGATCGACTACAACGAGATCGACCCCCACTTCGGAACGAACGCAGAGATGAACTCCCTGGTCACCTCGGCCCACGCGCTTGGCATCAAGGTGTTCTTCGACATCGTTGCGAACCACACCGGAGATGTTGTGTCCTACGAAGAGGGTGTGTTCACGTATCGCGACAAGGACGACTACCCGTACACCGACGCAACCGGCGTCGAGTTCGACGACAGGGACTACGCGGGCACAGGCACCTTCCCTGATCTCGATGCGGCCACCAGCTTCCCCTACACACCGACATTCATCGATCCGGGTGACGACACCGCGAAGGCTCCAGCATGGTTGAACGACCCGATCTACTACCACAACCGGGGTAACTCCACGTTCACCGGTGAGAACTCGCTCTACGGGGATTTCTTCGGACTTGACGACCTCTTCACCGAGCATCCCGTCGTCCAGGACGGCTTGATCGACATCTTCAAGGGAATGATCACGGACTTCGACATCGACGGGTTCCGGGTCGACACGGTCAAACACGTGAACGATGAGTTCTGGGAAGTGTTCGTACCTGAGATCGAATCCCATGCGTCGAGTCTGGGCAAGCCGGACTTCTCCGTCTTCGGTGAGGTCTTCAGCTCTGATCCGGCGTTCGCTTCGAGGTACACGACCGAGCTCGACTTTCCGGCCATCCTCGACTTCGGGTTCGCTGAAGCATCGCGGAACTTCGCAGCGAGCAGTGCAGCGACCGACCAACTGCGTGACCGCTTCGCAGATGATGACTACTTCACCGACGAGAACAGCAACGCATCGTTCATGCCCAAGTTCACAGGCAATCATGACGTCGGTCGCATCGGGTACTTCATAGACATCGCCAACCCA
>JAMBLL010000123.1 GCA_023336765.1 Actinomycetes bacterium
CCACGATGATGTTCTCCCCGGCGATCCCGAGGGGCGCGTTTCCAAAGCGCTCGGCCATCAACGCGTAGTGTCCGGTGAACCCGATCGAAAGCGGACGCCGGCCCCCGGCGCGGGATGCGGGATGCGCCTTGTGATGGGCATCGATAGCCCAGACGTCATCGTGCCATCCGACCATTCCCGATGCGTCCACCGATGCCTTCGGCACCTCCACGATGCCCGATGGCTCATAGCTGACGCCCTTCGTCTTGATCGGGATGCGTTGGATCTGGATTCGGACGATCTCGCCAACGAATTCACGAACTGGCATGGTCTCTCTCCTCAAGGACTTCATTGAGCATGTCGGGGCGGTCAGTCACGATGCCGTCGACGCCGATATCGAGCAGTTCATGCATCTGGTCGGATTCGTTCACCGTCCATACGTGGAGTTGGGCGCCCGATTCGTGCACGGCGTCCACGAGTTTCTGGTCGACTGCCCCGCCGCGGATCTTCATCGGAAGCTGATAGGCATCGACGTTGCGCCTGATCGTGCGCCCGAGGCGCGACGCGGCGTACATCGCAAACGATGCGCTCGGCCCCGCTGCTGTGGCGACACTGCCTTTCGTGATCCTTCGCAGCCTGGCTATCCGCCGGTCGTTGAACGACCCGACCAGGACACGATCTGTGGCCTCAGTGCGCGCGATCACCTCTGCAACAGCCCACTCACTCCCTGGTGCCTTGAGGTCGATGTTGAAGCACACGTCGGGATACCGGTCGAAAGTGTCGTCGAGTCGGGAGATGACAACACCGGTGCCGCGACTCGGATAGTTCTCATCATCGGGAGAGAAACGATATCCGGCATCCAGATGACGAAGATCCTCCCAGTCCCAGTCCGAGACCTTCCCCACCCCATTGGTAGTTCTTTCGAGCGTCTCATCGTGAAATACGACGACGACACCATCACGAGTCACCCTGATATCCGTCTCGACATAGGTGTACTCAAGCCCCTCGATCGCCCCGTCAAAGGCACGCCACGTGTTCTCGGGCCACAGCAGCCGTGAACCACGATGCGCAAGCCGGATCGGGTGCTCATGTGCGAGATAGGGTCGCTCAGACATGCCCTCAAGGATACCGACCCCACCCAGACGTCGGTCTTCAGGGCTTTGGCGTTGACCAGGCGCGTATACGCGCCTGGTCAACGCCAAAGCCCTCGTGCAATCAAAGTAGAATGCCTCGCTTGATGACCTCGAGCGGGAGGGCGCCTGCCGGCCGATACGCGAGATGGACATGTGAAGGTGCATCGAGGATCACCAGATCTGCAAGCATCCCTGGCGCGATGACACCACGGTCGTCCAGGCCGAGTGCTAGTGCCCCACCCTTCGTTGCTGCCCACACCGCTTCCTGGGTAGTGAGTCCTGCGGTGACGACCGCCATCGAGATGATGAGAGACATCGTCTCGATGTAGGACGATCCGGGGTTGCAGTCTGTGGCGATCGCTACGGTGACTCCGGCGTCCCATATCCGTCTCGCGGGCAGTGGTGGTGTTCGCATGGCGTACGACACCCCGGGAAGGAGCACCGCAACCGTGCCAGCTTTGGCAAGGGCGGCAAGGTCCTCGTCGGTGGCATGGTCGAGGTGATCGGCCGACAGCACGCCAAGTTCAGCGGCAAGGGCAGTCCCTCCCGAGCGAGAAAGTTGGTCAACGTGGAGTCGCACTCCTAAGCCATGTGCCTGTCCCGCAGCGACGATCGCCCGGGTCTCGTCGAGGGTGAATGCGGCATCGTCACAGAACACGTCGATGAACTGTGCAAGTGGTGCCACTCGGTCGAGCATCGGACCTGTCACGAGATCGATGTACTCGCTTCGGCGTTCTCGGTACTCGGGGCCGACAACGTGTGCACCAAGGAACGTGGGGATAAGGTCGATGGGGGTGATGTCGTCGATCGCGACGATAGCTTCGAGCATTTTCGCCTCGGTTTCGATGTCGAGGCCGTACCCGGACTTCACCTCAGCAGTTGTGGTGCCAGACACAAGCATGTGGTCAATCCTCGGCACGGATTCGGACACGAGGTCACCAAGTGTTGCTGCTCGAGTGGCTTCGACAGTCGAGTAGATCCCACCTCCCGACGCGAGGATCTCCTCATAGGAGGCACCGGCCATGCGCAGAGCGAACTCGTCAGCGCGGTCCCCGGCGAACACCACATGCGTGTGCGCATCGACGTAGCCTGGGATCACCGCAGCACCGCCAGCGTCGATCGACTGAATCGCGTCGGTGTCCGCAGGGAGGTCCTCAGTCCTTCCCACCCAGGTGATGACCCCCTTCGATGCGACCACCGCTGCGTCCTCGATGATCCCCAACAGACCACCGTGAGCGGGGTCGTTGGTCACGAGTTCCCCGATGTGTGTGATGAGTAACTGCGATGTAGTCATTGTCGCGTCCTCCCTTCAGGGGGGACAAGCGAGGAGTCCTGCGACGAGCTAGGGGGGAGCGTGAGCCTGCGAACACGAAGTGGCAAAGATTCCCACAGAACCACGGCCCGACCCGCGAATCCCCCTGCATCGCGACTGCGTCGCTCTGCTGTCCCCCTTGAAAGGCGGACGTAAGCAAGAAGACTCATTCTTCCTTCTCCTCTTCATTGTCAACGTCAACTCTAGGCCGTTGACCGTGAACTTCCTCGGCCATCGGTATCACAACGCCACGTTCCTCTGCCACCTCCAAAGCCCTCTCATACCCCGCATCTGCATGCCGGATCACACCCATGCCAGGGTCATTGGTGAGGACACGCTCGAGGCGCTTTGCTGCCTGTGGAGTCCCATCTGCAACGACCTGGGCTCCTGCGTGTATGGACTTCCCGATCCCGACGCCTCCACCATGGTGGACCGCGACCCATGTCGCTCCAGATGCTGTGTTCAGTAGCGCGTTGAGGATCGGCCAGTCCGCCACGGCATCCGACCCGTCCTTCATGTCTTCTGTCTCACGGTACGGAGATGCGACCGATCCAGAGTCGAGATGATCACGGCCGATGACGATCGGTGCCTTGACCTTGCCTGTGCGGACGAGTTCGTTGAATGCAAGGCCCGCCTTTGCACGCTCGCCGTATCCGAGCCAGCAGATCCGGGCAGGCAGGCCCTGGAACGCAACACGCTCCTCTGCCATGTCAAGCCACTTCATGAGTGGAACGTTGTCAGGGAAGAGTTCTCGAAGCGCATCATCCGTCACCTGGATGTCCTCAGGATCCCCGGAGAGGGCGATCCAGCGGAAGGGGCCCATACCTTCACAGAACAGGTCCCTGATGTATGCGGGAACGAAACCCGGATACGCAAACGCGTTGTCGAAGCCGCCTTCGAGGGCTTCACCGCGCAGGTTGTTCCCGTAGTCGAACACCTCAGCTCCAGCGTCCTGCCATCCGACCATTGCTTCACAGTGCTTCGCCATCGACCGGCGGGCATGTTCGATGTACTCGGCTGGTTCCTCCACCCGCAGCGCCAGCGCTTCTTCAAGGGAGTACCCCGCTGGTATGTATCCGTTGAGCGGATCGTGGGCCGACGTCTGGTCGGTCACGATATCGATATTCACTTGCTGCTCGAGAAGTTCGGCGAACACATCAGCGGCGTTGCCAACAACACCGATCGACACGGCTTCACCATTCTCCTTGGCCTCGAGGGCCCTTGCAACAGCGGCGTCGACGTCGGGTGCGAACTCATCGAGATAGCGGGTTTCGATGCGCTTCTCGATCCGCTCAGGGTCGACATCGACAGCGAGACACACGCCGCCGTTCATGGTCACAGCCAGGGGCTGGGCACCACCCATACCACCGAGTCCTGCCGTGAGCGTGATCGTCCCCTTCAGCGTCCCGCCAAATCGCATATCAGCGATCGCAACGAACGTCTGGTAGGTGCCCTGGAGGATGCCCTGAGTTCCGATGTAGATCCATGAACCTGCGGTCATCTGCCCGTACATCATGAGCCCCGCATCCTCGAGGTCCCAGAAATTCTGCCAGGTTGCCCAGTCCGGGACGAGGTTGGAGTTTGCGATGAGCACTCTCGGTGCCATCTCGAAGGTGCGGAACCGTCCCACTGGCTTCCCTGACTGGATCAGCA
>JAMBLL010000124.1 GCA_023336765.1 Actinomycetes bacterium
CGTATTCCGTATTCCGTATTCCGTATTCCGTATTCCGTATTCCGTATTCCGCTCTAGCGACGTACGGATTACGGTGTACGGTGCACGGTTCTCTTTGCTTCTTGCCAGGCAGTTTCCAGCTCTTGTGGAGTTGCTTGCCGTATCGGCTGTGAGTTCTGTGCGAAGGACTCCTCCATAGCCCGAAAACGGCTGCGGAACTTCTCAACAGAGGAGCGAAGGGCGACCTCGGGGTCGACGTTGCAGTGGCGTGCGAGGTTCACTGCAGTGAACAGGACATCGCCAAGTTCGTCGAGAACGGCCTGATCGTTGGTTCCCGCATCAACGAGTTCATCGATCTCGCCGCGTAGCACCGAGATCACATCGTCACGGGTCTGCCAATCGAACCCAATGCTTCGGGCCCGCTTCTGCACCTTGAGCGACTGAGCGATTCCAGGCATGCTTGCGGGAACATCGTCCATCAACGATGCCCTCTTCTTCTCCGCCTGCTTGATCTCCTCCCAGTTGGCCAGCACCTCCTCGGGACCCTCAACCGAGACATCGCCGAATACGTGCGGGTGGCGAGCAACGAGCTTGCGCCGGATCGCCTCTGCGACCTCATCGATGTCGAAGGCACCAGCTTCAGCTGCCATCGTTGCGTGGAAGACCACCTGGAGCAGCAGGTCTCCGAGTTCCTCCTCGACCTCAGCATATGCACCGAAGTCGGCATCACCACCTGGTGCCTTGTTGGGCAGGGCGCTGATCGCATCAACCGTCTCGTAGGCCTCTTCGAGGAGGTGGGTGACAAGTGTGTGGTGGGTCTGTTCCTTGTCCCACGGGCACTGGTCCCGCAGGACCCGGTTGATATCGATGAGGCCGTGAAGGCCACTCGATGTCTGGGGTACAAAGACAGACGTCCGCGGGCCTGCATCGTATCGGGCGAGCTCAGACACCGGCATCAACTCGATGACCTCATCGGGGCCACCAAGACGGTCGAGAACGGTGATGACCGTGTCAGGAGCAACGGTTCGCATCAGGGCCAGCCCGACATCACTGGCTCTAAGGCCTGAATCAACCTGTGTGATGAAGGTCGGTAGGTGAAGAGGCAACGGATCTGGTAGGTCGCGGGCATCGAGTATCTGGGTACCGTCCGTGATCGGGTCCACCCCGACCGCGATGTACGCCAGATCAAGGAAGGACAGCCCCGGTTCGATTCGTACTGGGATGTCCTCACCGTTTGCAAGCGAGCGGATCAGCGGGACGGCGCGCTCCCCAACGACAGCGCTGCCAGGCACGGCGTATACGACAGGACCGCTCGCCGCCGCATCAACAACCCTGTGAGCGATCGCCGAATAGACATCATCGAAAGAGCCCAACGAGTCGTACAGATCGTCGCACGTCACGACGTTGTGTTCGCTGGCAAGTGTCTCTGCTGCCGGGTGGTCAAGTGTTCGCACCACGATCGTTACGCCCCGAGTTGCCAGTGCCTCGTGTGCGCCAGGTCCGAGATAGGCGACACCGGCCGGGCCAAGACCGACGATGGTGATTCCCATGTCAGGGAGACGGTGCCGGGGGGATGATCCCGTCAACGGGTGGGTACCAGGTCCCGATCTGAGACCTGACAACGATGTCAGAAACCTCGAGTGCTTCGTTGATCCATCCGATCCATGTTGAATCGATGATGGATGGGGGGAGCCACCTGAGCGGATCCGCGGCAAGTTCGTCAAGACTCTGTGGGAACTCGCGGGAGTCGACGAGGACTATGTGCCACCCGAACTGCGTCTCCACAGGCCCAGCCACAATGCCCACAGGAGCGGTGGCGACAACAGATGAAAACGGTTGGAGAAAGTCGTCCGGGCGTGAGGGACAAGGGAGCGCCCCACCAGGTGACTGTGTATCAAGCGAGAGTTCGGAGGCAAGGGCCGAAAAGTCCTCGCCTGCTTCGAACCGGTCCTTGGCCACATTCGCCTCCTCCTCTGTCACGACAAGGATGTGCCGTGCGCACGCCTGCATCAGGAGGTTCTGATCGTTCTGCCAAACGTCCTGGAGAAACTCGGTCTCACTTGCAAGCTGCCTCTTGACCGTTTCGCGGACGTTGAGTTGCACGATCACAAGGTCCACCGCATGTTCTGTGAGCTCAGGGTTCGACGCAACGCGACCGATCAACTCGATGTCCTGTTGTGAGGCTTGTGAAAGGAACGCATCCGACGCCTCTTTGGTTGACAGATCCTCAAGTCCGAACTGCTCTTGAGCTGTCGACACCATTGCCGTGGTGACGATTGAGTTCGTAAGGAGATTGCGATACTCCTCACCGTCGGCGGACACCTCATCTTCAGACCCGTTCGTGAGTCCCTCGATCTCGGCATCGGTGATCTGGATGCCATTGACCGTTGCGGACACACCGCTCGGCACTCCGTTGGCTGCACAGCCAGCGAGAATCAGCCCCACCACCGCCGTGAACACAGCGATCCAAATGCGCCGAGCGTGAACTGTGAAGTGTGAACTGTTGTCTGATTGTTTCATACTGGCCACATTGTACGGAGGAACTGAGTAATGACGGTTGCCGGAGACTCTTCTGGATTGGGAAGGTACAGCGTGTCTCCCCGCAGGAGTGAGCCTCTTGCGATCCGCTCGAGCCGCACCTCCTGGGATGCCTTCATCGACACAGGCGATATCCGCACCTCTCTTCGGTTCTGCACGATCTCGGTGATGCCGATCCGCAAGGCCTCATCACGGAGCCGTGCAATGTTGAGAAGTTCAAGTGCTGGGACTGGCAACGGCCCAAATCTGTCCTCCCATTCGGCAGCCACGTCCTCGATCTCAGACGTGGTCAGCGCACCGGCCAGACGCCGGTATGCCTCAAGACGGGTCTCAACACCCGGTGCGTAGCTGTCTGGCAGGTGAGCATCGACCATCAGATCGATACGGATCGGATCAAGCTCCTCCTCGGCAGCGACCTCGCCTTTGAGTTCTTTCACCGCGTCAGCCACGAGTTCAGCGTATAGATCGAACCCAACGGCAGCGATATGACCGGATTGGGTCTCAGACAGGATGCTTCCAGCGCCCCTGATCTCGAGATCACGCATGGCGAGTTCGAAGCCCGAACCAAGGTCCGCGAACTGGCCTATGGCTTCGAGTCTGCGATACGCCGTCTCACCTATGCGCTCCTCGGGAGGATGGAACAGGTACGCATACGCACGCTTGGACGAACGTCCAACCCTCCCCCGCAGCTGATACAACTGACCCAGCCCGAGGCGATCCGCCCGTTCCACAATCAATGTGTTCACCTGGGGCAGGTCAAGGCCGGACTCGATGATCGTCGTGGCCACGAGCACGTCGTATTCACGGTTCCAGAAGTCGTACATGACCTGTTCGAGTTGACCCTCACTCATCTGGCCGTGAGCGATCGCGATCTTGGCATCGGGCACGAGTGCCCTGAGCCTCACCACTGCGTGGTCGATCGACTGGACACGATTGTGCACGTAGTACACCTGACCTTCACGCAGCATCTCCCTGCGGATCGCGGCTGAGACAGCCTTCTCATCGAACGGCCCCACATAGGTGAGGATCGGGTGTCTGTCCTGTGGTGCGGTTCGGATGTTCGACACGTCTCGTATCCCTGTCAGAGCCATCTCGAGGGTCCGGGGTATCGGTGTTGCCGTAAGGGTGAGGACATCCACGCTCGCGCGGAGTTCGCGAAGCGCGTCCTTGGCCTGGACCCCGAATCGCTGTTCCTCGTCGATGACGACGAGGCCGAGATTCGGGAACTCGAGGTCGCGCGAGAGCAACCTGTGCGTTCCTACGACTATGTCGACCGTGCCGTCAGTGATTCCCTTCACAACCGCGTTCTGCTGTCGTGTTGTCAGGAACCGGGACAGCATCTCGACCTTGACGGGATAGGGAGCGAACCGGGCCACGAAGTTCACATAGTGCTGCTGTGCCAGAAGTGTGGTCGGCACGAGCATCACGACCTGCTTCCCATCCTGGACCGCTTTGAACATCGCACGCAGAGCAACCTCGGTCTTTCCGAAGCCGACGTCGCCGAAGATGAGCCTGTCCATCGGCCGTTCCGACTCCATGTCGACCTTCACATCGGCGATCGCGAGCAGTTGGTCAGGGGTCTCCTCGTACGGGAACGCCGACTCGAACTCTCGTTGCCACGGCGTGTCGCTGGAGAACGCGTTGCCGGTCGCTGCTGCCCGTTTGCGGTGAAGAGCAACGACACGGTCTGCAACAACAGCCACCTCCTTTTTGACCCTGGCCCGGATCTGGCTCCAGTCACCCCCGCCCATCCGGGACAGATGCGGGACTTCACCACCTGTGTACCTCGTCACTGCGGCCAGTTGGTCGGTTGGTACATAGATCTTGTCCTCGCCGGCGTACTCGACGAGGAGATAGTCCCGCTCGACACCTGAGATCTCTCTGTGAACCAGGCCCGCAAAGCGCCCTATGCCGTGATGATGGTGCACAACGTAGTCGCCGGGGTTGAGGTCGCGATAAGCATCTGCGGTCTGTCGCCGCGTCCCGCGGCCAGCGGTTCGGTGAGATCTCCTGCGGCCTGCAACCTCGCGTTCGCCCACGACACCGAACCCAAGTGCGGGGAAAACGAACCCGTCGTGGATCCCGATGGCGATGACCGCTCCACCCGTTGCTTCCAGGGTTTCGACAACCGGCAGGTCCGTGCCGTTGTCGGCCAGCACGGATGCAACACGCTCTGCTGCTGCGACGCCATCCATTGCGACGATGATGTCGACCGACCGGGTCTTCCACCGGTTGATGGCTGCCGCAACCGACTCCGGATCCCCTGCAACGGCGTCAAGGCTCCTCACCTCGTAGCCCTCATCATCGGGACCCACGGGGTGAGGTGGAGCCTCTATGAGCCTCCCGGACACAGACTCGAGGTCGAGAGGGAGATACAACGGAGGATGTTCTCCAGCTTCAGGGCCACCACTCCCCCACGTATCGGCGAGTGCCTCTGCCAGATCCGCCTCCTCGCGGATCAGGTCGACGGCTCGTTCGGCACACCGCGACAGGTCGAACACAACGACGGGTCCTCGGCACTCGCTGAGTGCTGTTTCTGGTTCCACAACCCACGGAAGCCACGATTCCATACCCTGGAAGGTGACTCCGGCTGCCATCTTGTCCCACCGCTCAGCTGCCCACGGAGCGTTGTTGACTAGGCGCTCGGCACGGGACCGGATGAACTCATCGAGAAGCAACTCGCGCACAGGGAAGACCTCGACTCGATCGATGTGGTCCTGTGATCGCTGCGTTGTCGGTGAGAAGGTCCGAAGTTCATCGAGTGTGTCTCCCCAGAAGTCGAGACGCAGTGGTTCTCCCGTGTTTGGGGGGAACACATCAACGATCCCACCACGGACCGCCATGTCTCCTCTGGCCTCGACCCGCTCCGTCCTCAGATAGCCAAGTGATGCAAG
>JAMBLL010000125.1 GCA_023336765.1 Actinomycetes bacterium
GACCGCTCGAGCCTCGGTCTTCAGGTCATCGACATGCCTGGCAAGGCCGAGAGGATGGCCTGGGTCGCCGCCACCGTGCCGAATCTCGAGGGTTCCGGCATCGTCTACACACTCACCATCGCAGATGCAAGGAGGCTTGCAGCGTTTCTCCGCACGCGTGGGGTCGACGCAGCGGCGTACACCGGCCAGACAGACCCTGACATCCGCGAGAACATCGAACGTCGGCTGTCCGGGAACGAGTTGAAGGTGGTCGTTGCGACTTCTGCACTCGCAATGGGCTACGACAACCCACACATCCACTTCGTCATCCACTTCCAGGTGCCAGGGTCCCCGATCGCCTACTACCAGCAGGTAGGTCGTGCCGGGCGCGCTGTTGACCGAGCCTACGGAATCGCCCTGTCAGGTGTCGAGGATGAGCGCATCCAAGACTACTTCATCGATACGGCCTTCCCCTCAGAACGAGTGACAGAGTTGATCCTGGGTTCGCTCGAAGAAGTAGACGGCATGACCGTGAACGGCCTTCTCGCGAGAGTGAACATGATGATGTCTCGTATGACCGCAACGCTCAAGGTCCTCGAAGTCGAAGGTGCGGTGTATCGCGAAGGATCCCTCTGGTATCGCTCTGATCTGCATTGGGAGTACCCCCTCGAACGTATCGAGGCAGTGACGAGGCAACGCAAGTCCGAGCAGCGCGCCATGGCGAAGTACGTGTCCACAGATGAGTGCCTCATGGCCTTCCTGCGTACCGAACTTGATGACCCCTCCCAAGCGTGTGGCAGGTGCGCCAACTGTCTGGGTGCCCTCCTCGACGAGTCCGCCGGTGCAGATCTGGTTGATGCCGCAGCGGCATTCCTCGGGTCGGAGTCCATCCTGATCGAACCCCGCAAGCAACCCCCCGCTGGCCTCTCCGGGCTCACCCTCCGCAAACAACGACTCGAGCCAGGCAGAGCCCTTGCGAGATACGGTGAGCCTGGGCTCGGTCTGCGTATCGAAAATGGCAGGCAACGCGAGCGATTCGATGCTGGGTTGGTCGCCGAGGCCGCAAAGCTCGTGGGCAAATGGTCACCGAGTCCGACACCTCTGTGGGTCACATCGATTCCCAACCGTGACAGCGATGCTATTGCCGACTTCGCAGTGAAACTGGCAGATCGACTCGGCCTCGAGTACGTCGATGCCGTTGAACGCATCTCTGACAACGACCACCAGGAGGAGATGCACAACAGCTTTCAGCAGGCATCCAACGTTCTTGATGCGTTTGCCGTTTCAGACGTTCGTCCTGGCCCTGTGCTGCTCATTGATGATTTCATCGATACGAACTGGACCATGTCCGTCGTCGGGAGCCTCCTTTTGCAGCAGGGTTCGGGTGAGGTGATCCCCTTCGCACTCGGATACCGCGGGACAACCTGAGCAACTCTCAACTCTCGCGTCAAAGACGAGAGGTCACGCTCCCGGGCGCCAGCTTCTACAACCCCAGAAGTCGCCGAGTCTCCATTGCGTCGAGAGAGAACGACGAATCCGGGTCGTCCGCAAGCATCGCTTGATGCAAATCGGCGAGCGTCTCTGCACCAGGTGCTGGAGAAATCACGGCGATCGCTTCCTCACCCCTCATCACCGAGATCGTCGCCCGCTCCTCAGCGACACGGTCGAATACGGCCTTGGGGTCCGCGAGTAGGGCTGACAGTGCGATCTGTTCTTGTTTCGCCATAGTTCCATCGTACGCCACAAAGCATTGCGCCGTAAACCCCAAATACGGATCGAGCATAGACGCGAACAGGGTTCCCGGGAGACCCCGGGAACCCTGTTAACCCTCGACTGGGTGACAAGCTACAGCGGCTTGTTGTTCGTCATCGGCGGGCGCTGTTGCGTTTGGGGAGCAGCAGCTTGCGCTTCGAAGAACTTCTTGTCAGCCGGATTCGGTTCGGATGACACATCGTCTGACCGAACCGCATAGCCCTCGAGCGTCCCGCTGTGATACGCCCCGTGGAGCGCACCCCAACGGGCATCCGTTCCAGCCTCAGCGTTGGCATTGGCTGGCATGCTGACGACCGGGTCCGGGTCCCCTGTGTACAGGCCCGAAGCCGTTCCATCGTTGGCAGCTTCGCTGTACGCCTCGGCAAGTGCTTCCCATCGTGCATTCGTCGCCTCAACAGCTACACCCACAGACTCCCGAGACACAACCTGAGCGGCTTCCGCACGAACCTGAGCATCGGCGATATTGTCAGGGGTAGGAGCCACACGGGTGGTTCCCCCAACGACCGCATCGATAGCGCCCGGATTGAGTCCGGCGGCTGCCGCTGCACGAGGATCAACACGCGTCGCACCCTGGGTGACCGAAGTCGGCCCATCAAGGAACTGCTGCGTGATCACCGGAGCGAGGAGGTCGATCCTCGCCTGATCGGGTACCGTCCGGGGCATCGGACCGCCGAACCCCGTTGGCGCTTGCGCTGGCGCAGTCCCGTTCTCGTACGGCATGAGCTCGCCGCTGTTCCCGAAGTACTGCGACGTCGCGCCAGGCCTCACGGATTGGCCCACAGTTGACTCGCTGTTGTACTCGAAACCCGTCACGGACTCGGGCAGAGCGGGGGTTCGCCCCGTGGCCGAGTTTTCGTCGAAGAACGAACGGGTCTGTGGGCTGTCCGCTGTGACAGCCTGGGACGCATCGGTTGCCTGTTGGCCTGCCGTGTCGCTTGTGGTCTGTGGCAGGTTCACGATGGCGATCGTTGCCAACCCGACTGCTGCTCCTGCCAGGATCATCTTCCAAGCTTGGGGACCGGAGGTCCCGGTAGTGATGGTGGTCATTGTCTTCTCTCTCCTGTGAATCCGGCCCACCGTCTTGGTGGGCCTGTCTTGTCATCACCATCCCCCACACCGATTAGGAACCGATTAGGGGGGAGACAGCCATCAGCCATCAGCCATCAGCCATCGCAGACAAACACAGAAGGCGTCTACCGAAGCAAGGAACGGACAGACGCGCCGAGGGCTTCCGGAGCCGAAGCTCCAGAAGCCCTCTTCCTCCAATGGCGACTTGCGTATCGAAACGTTCTCTTGTCGAACCGTTGGGTTCACCCAGACTGTGCTGAACTCTCAAGGAACTTGATGTCCGCAGGATCGACACCGGTGGTATGCCTCGTGAGCGCCTCATCTGATGTTCCGCCGAGGTACGGGTCACCGTTGAGCCGCCCGTCGATCAACGGATCACTGACAGACAACTGGAACAACGCACCGGCACTTCCACTGCTCACAGCATCGATGTACGCCTGCCACTGCGGTGAAGCATCCGATACGTTCGAGTAGCTCGAGAGCGTCCCGTTGTGATAAGCCTCGTGCAGAGCACCCCAGCGTGCGTTCGTACCGGCCTCAGCGTTGGCGTTGGCCGGGATAGTGGTGACCGGATCTGCAGGCGCCCGCGCTGCGAGTTCGGCTGCGATCTGATCCTCGATCAACTGAGCCGCATCGACCTTAGGAACCGGGTTCACAAGAGCCTCATCCAAGGTAGCGAGGCCAACTGCCGGCGCAGC
>JAMBLL010000126.1 GCA_023336765.1 Actinomycetes bacterium
CAGATCGCTCGCCTCAATGCCGCCACGAGCGGCATGGGGCAACTGACCGAACTCTTTGTGATCGCGGCTGCCGTGATCGGCGGGACGTCGCTCAGTGGCGGTGTCGGCACCATCCCTGGTGCCATACTCGGTGCGCTGGTGATGCAGTCTCTCGTCTCGGGGATGGTACTCCTCGGCGTCGATGCGCCCCTTCAGGACATCATCGTCGGTATCGTCCTCGTCGTTGCGGTCGCCCTCGACAGCTACTACAGACGGAAGGTCTCGACATGACCGACACAGCAATGTCAACGACACCCCTCGTCGAGATGAAGAACATCAGAGTTGCCTTCGGTGGTGTCCACGCTGTTGATAACGTGTCCATGGATCTCTATGCCGGAGAGGTCGTCGCCATCGTCGGCGGAAACGGTGCCGGGAAGACCACGCTGATCAGAACACTCTCTGGCGCCCACCCTGCGGACTCCGGCGAGATACGGATCGATGGTGAACTCGTATCGATCAGCAATCCGCGAGATGCCAAGGAGTTCGGTGTCGAGACGATCTACCAGACACTTGCCCTAGCCGAGAATCAGGATGCGGCCGCGAACATGTTCCTCGGCAGAGAGCTGATGACCAAGTGGCAAACGCTTGATGATTCAGCAATGGAGGATGCCACGCGCAAGGTCATGGCACGTCTGAACCCGAAGTTCCAGAACTTCAACGTACCCGTGTCGTCGCTCTCGGGAGGTCAACGCCAGTCGATTGCGATCGCGAAGTCCGTCTATTTCAACGCCAGGATCATCATCATGGATGAGCCCACCGCAGCTCTCGGCCCGCTGGAAACGGTTCAGGTGGGAGAACTGATCGAGCGGCTGAAATCGGAGGGCATCGGTATCTTCCTGATCAGCCACGACATCCACGACGTGTTCGATCTCGCGGACCGGATCAACGTGATGCACACAGGCAACCTCGTCGGGACGGTCAACAAGACCGACGTTTCCAAAGATGACGTTCTCGCGATGATCATCATGGGGAAGATGCCTGGCGAGACGAGCCAAAGCGACATCGAAGAACTGCACAGCTAGAGGAAGAGAACGTTCTCCGTTCTCTGGTCACCTCAATGCGGCGAGGATGGTGCGTGTCCCGGTCGTGACGATCCGTGATGCTTGTTCGGGACTGTCTGCAGCGAGTTCGGAGAGGCCTTCGAGCAGTGCTCGGATGAGAACCGTGTCGATCTCGGGAGTGATGTTGGACCTGAAGTCGCCACTTCGTCGGCCATCTTCGAGGATGCCACGGACGTGTTGCTCGACGGCATCGTTGTAGGTATCGAGAGCGACACGTGAGTCCGCGGAGAGTCCGGTGCCGAAGTCGAAGGCATGACGAGCATGGGCTCCGACCATTACGAAGTGGCGAACCATCTGTTCGATCTTGCCTGTTGGAGACTCTGCCATCTGCAGTGCGGTTCCAAGGAGATCAATGCTTTCGCGGTTGTGCCGATCAATCGCTGTGGCCACGATGTTGTCGATGTCGTCGTAGTGGTTGTACAGGGTTTGACGTGCGACCCCTGCTGTGTCGGCGACACGCGACATCGTTACCGCACCGAACCCGTGCTCGTTGATAAGGGTGAGGGCCGCGTGGATGATGCGGTCGTTGACTGATATCGATTCGGCCGGATGGTCCGAAGATGTGGTGTTGCCCATCAGTTGACCTTCCGGTAGATACGGACAGATAGTGGGGCGAACACCGCTACGAGGACGGCAATCCACGCGAGCGTCAACAAGATGTCATCGCCGACTGGTATTCCATTCGCGAGTCCCCTCACAGCATCAGAGGCAGTCGAGATCGGTTGATACGTGACGAACGGCTGAAGCCATCCGGGCATGGTCTCGACCGGCGCAAACGCCGTACTGGCCAACATCAGCGGAAAGAGCCAGAACATCGACAACATACCGACCATGTCCGGTTGCCGCACCTTCGCTGCGATGGCAGCGCCCAGCCATGAGAATCCATAGCCGATTCCAGTGGCGAGAGCGATCGCCGCGACCGCACCGCCAACCGACGCGAATCGGAAACCCATGAGCATTCCGACGAGCGCTACGAGCACCATTCCAGCAATGTTTCGCAGTGCGTCTGCAACCGTGCGTCCGGTGATCACCGCTGACTGGCTCATCGGCAGGGAGCGGAACCGGTCGTTAACGCCCTCAGTGAAGTCGGCAGCCAATCCCATGCTGGTTTGCTGCGCCCCTTGGAGGGCAGTGATAACAAGTACTCCGGGCAGGAGGTACTGCAGGTAGTCGAAACCTGCACCCGCACCGATGGCTCCTCCGAAAACGTAGTTGAAGAGGAGCAGGAAGAACACACCCATCACGACTGCAAAGACGAGCATCTCTGGTTGGCGTGCAGTGCGAATCATGTCGCGCCACAGCACCGTCGCGGTGTCCTGGCTGGCTCTGCGGATTCGGCGAGCGATACTCGGATCGGTCACGACCGGTCGAGTCCCGGCGTATGTATCCCTGGTTGTCATGTGGTTACCTCCCCGGATTCTGCGACGGCTGAACCAGTCAGCGCGAGGAAAACATCGTCAAGCGTCGGCTGCCGCAGGTGGAAGCGCGAGATTGAGACGCCGCCATCTTGGAGCTTTCGGAGCAGATCGAGGGAGCGATCCGTTCCGTCGCTGACCGGTATGTCGAGACGAAGAGCATCAATGTCGATGGTTGCCTCAGATCCAATCAGATCGCGAGCTCTGTCCAGATCGGCATGGCTCGTGACTTGAATCTCCAACACATCGCGTTCCAGCTCACGCTTGAGGGCATCGGGTGTGCCTTGAGCGACGATCCTGCCGTGGTCGATCACCAGGATCTTGTCGGCAAGCCGGTCGGCTTCTTCGAGATACTGAGTCGACAGCACGATCGCGAC
>JAMBLL010000127.1 GCA_023336765.1 Actinomycetes bacterium
GAACCGTTCTTGTCCATACTGCTGATCCATGAGACCCTCCATCGGCGAAGACCACACTATAACAAACGAACGTTCGTTTCACCGCGCACTAGGGCTTTGGCGTAGATGAGGGGCCTCAACGCTTCTCATCTACGCCAAAGCCCTAGTTACCCAGCAGGAGGTGGTGGAGACGGCGGACCGCTATGACGGCTGCTGCCACGTCGACGACGCCTTCTCGCACAAGCCACCGGTACCAGCGTTCGAGCCTCGGAACAGCACGATCATGGATCTCGAGATAGGCATCGAGCGACCCGTCCGCTTCGTCGAGGACTGCCGCGACGATATCGTGGCGCAGATCGAGGAGATCGTCCCTGAGCGACTCGATGGCAAGCCTCTCGAACGGCGTCGATCCAGGCAACTGCCCGATCTGGCGTTCCAGCCACCCGATGCGTAGGACGTTGCTTGACTTCGTGTAGAGGGCTGCGATCTCAGCGACCGAGCGGTGCGAATCATGCGCGAGATCAACGATGTCGGGGCCACGTCGCAACGCACGCTGGTATGCATGGCGGGTAGCGAGCTCCTTCGGGACACCAGCGGTACCGAACTCCTCAGCGACGGCTTCGTACGGTTCACGCCAGGAATCCGACCGCATCAGGGGCAGATCGTTCGAGAGTGTCGAGAAATCATCCCTGTCGCGCTCCACAACCTCGTCGATCGTGAGGTCGGACGCGTTGTTCAGATACCACCGGCTCACCCCGCTCACAAGCCCGTCAACATCCTTGAGCATCGTGCGCGCTATGGCCGCATCCACGCTCCCGTTGAGACCTTCGATATCGACCCAGCGTTGCTCTGCCCCGGTGACGAGCCTCGCTATCCGATACGCACGCACGATCGCTGCAGCAGATGCTCCGGTAATCGTTCGCATCCTCGAGTAGTAGGTCGAACCCTGGGAGTTCAACACCTGATTCGCAACGATGGTCGAGATGAGTTCGCGACGCAGCGGATGCTGGCGGATCTCATCGGGGAACTCCTCGGCGATCGCCGGTGGGAAGTACGCGAACAGGTCGACTTCGAAGTGCGGGTCATCAGGGAGAGATGACGCCAGAAGCAGGTCAGTCAGGCTCTGCTTGGCATAGGCAAGGAGGACCGCAATTTCAGGTCTGGCCATCCCTGCACCTTCACGAGCGCGCTGTTGCATCTCGTCAGATGAGGGAAGGAACTCGATCTCACGATTGAGGATCCCCTCCCGCTCGAGCCTGTCCATGAGGTCTGAGTACGCCTCGATGAACCTCGCGGATGTTGCCGATCGCTGTGAGATTATCTGAGCCTGGAGGAAGTTGTCGTACAGGATCGCATCAACAACGTCGTCAGACATGGACGCGATCAGCCGATCGCGTTCCTCCTCATCGATCTTGCCTGACGATTCTGCCATGCGGAGCAGGATCTTGAGGTTGACCTCCCTGTCCGAGCAATGAACACCACCTGAGTTGTCGATGAAGTCCGTGAACACGAGGCCACCCTTGCGCTCGTACTCGATGCGACCGAGTTGCGTCAGGCCGAGGTTCCCTCCCTCGCCGACCACGCGGGTCCGCAGGTCTCTGCCGTTGATCCGTACGGCATCGTTCGAGCGATCCTGAACGCTCTCGGTCGACTCACTTCGAGCCTTGACGTAGGTTCCGATTCCACCGTTCCACAGCAGGTCGACCGGCGAAGCGAGGATCCTGCGAATCAGCTCAGACGGGGTCAGGCGGGTGTCAGCGGTGTCGAGGACTTGACGCATCTGTGGTGTGAGTTCGATGCTCTTGGCTGATCGTGAGAACACTCCCCCACCACGTGAGATGAGGTCGGCGTCGTAATCGGCCCATGAGGAACGGGGGAGATCGAAAAGTCTGTTGCGCTCCTCCCAGGACAGGGCCGGGTCAGGGTCGGGGTCGATGAATATGTCCCTGTGGTCGAAGGCAGCGACGAGTTTCAGGTTCTTGGAGAGCAGCATTCCGTTGCCGAACACATCTCCCGACATGTCTCCGATCCCGACCGCTGTGATCTCCTCGCTGTCTGCGTCGATGCCGAGATCCATGAAGTGTCTGCGCACAGACTCCCAGGCACCCCGTGCGGTGATCCCCAATGCCTTGTGGTCATATCCGGCAGATCCCCCGGATGCGAACGCATCATCGAGCCAGAACCCGTACTCCCGTGCGAGTTCGTTGGCCGTGTCCGAGAACGAGGCTGTTCCTTTGTCCGCCGCTACAACGAGGTAGGGGTCATCGCCGTCATGACGCACCACATCTTCGGGAGGAACCACGTCAGTTCCGATCCTGTTGTCGGTGACATCGAGGAGGCCGCGGATGAAGACCTTGTATCCGGCCCGCACCTCGTCGTATGTTGGCCGCGACGGGTCGACAGACTCCTTGATCACGAAACCGCCCTTTGCACCGGTAGGCACGATGACCGCGTTCTTGGTCATTTGCGCCTTCATCAAGCCGAGGACCTCTGTGCGGTAATCCTCGCGACGATCTGACCAACGCAACCCACCACGGGCGACCATGCCTCCACGCAGGTGTACACCCTCGATCGCTGGTGCGTATACGAAGATCTCGAACAGTGGCTTGGGTTCCGGCAAGTCGGGAACAAGGCCAGACGAGAACTTCAGCGACAGCGATTCCCGCTCGGGTACAAGAATGTTGGTTCTCTCTGTTGCGAGAACGAGACCGAAGAAACCTCGCATGATCCTGTCCTCGTCAAGGGAGGTGACTCCATCGAGGTATTCGAGAATCTCAGCGCCAATGGTCTCGGGGTCACGAGCATCCGAGTCGATTCCAAAACGGGCCTCGAAAAGCCTGACGATGGCCTCGCCGATGTGGGGATGAGCAGCGAATGCATCGTTGATATACCCCTTCGAGAACGCCGGAGTCACGAGGTGCCAGTAGCTTCGATACGCACGCAGTATCGTCAATTGTTCGTGCGTGAGACCACTGAGCACCAACAGACGCTGCAACGAGTCCGATTGGGAGTCACCTGAGAGGACTGCCGTGATGCCGGCAGCGATCCGGTCACCGATCTCATCGACATCGAGTTGCCCACCGCTGGCACTGAGTACACCGAAATCATGGATGTACGTTCCGTCGTCGTTGTTGAGCCTCGTCGGCACCTCTTCGACAACGATGAGACCGAGATCCTCGAGTAACGGCATCATCATCGAAAGGTTGAGTTTCCCTGACTTTCGGTAGATGGTGATACGTGTGAGCCGCTCGTGTACAGCCGGCGCCTTACCCCGGCCTGTCTCGTTCTGGATACCGACAAGAAGGTCTGCATCGGAGGTCGTAAGGTCCTCGAGAGCGAGGATGTCGCCGGCAACGAGCCGGATCGATGTGGATGCCTTGTAGTAGTCAGGGAACAGCGGTGACCACGTGTCACACAGCCTGCGTGCAACGACCTCATCGGTGACACCGGTGAGTTCATCGAACACTCGGTCGTCCCAACTGCGCGCAAGAGCGACCACTTCGTGTTCGAGCTCGAGGACGTCGAGATCTACGGGCGCCCCTTCAGCGGTCCACACGGAGAAGTGGATGCGGGCATCACCTGATTCGCCAAGCGCGAGCCTGTAGTCGATCGATGTCCCACCGAAACGTTCGAGGAACAGCGTCTGGAGTTGTTTGCGCAACGCACCGTTGAAACGGTCTCTCGGGATCGTGACCAGAATGCTCACGGCCCGA
>JAMBLL010000128.1 GCA_023336765.1 Actinomycetes bacterium
GATGGCTGACGGCTGATGGCTGACGGTCGATAAACTTCTCACCATGATCGCCATCGTTGCCAGGGACGTCGAGTACAGGTACGGGTCGACCGTTGCTGTGGCTCGGTCGTCGTTCACGGTTCCCGTCGGTGCCATCACCGCGCTTATCGGACCGAATGCATCGGGAAAGTCAACGTTGCTCTCGGGTATCGCTGGAATCCTGACCCCGTATTCGGGGACAATGGATGTACGGCAAGCTCCAACCAGGGAACGAATCTCTTTTGTCCTTCAAACCACGAAGGTGAACGACGCTCTCCCGATCACCGTACGAGAAGTCGTGACGATGGGCCGATACCCGTCACTATCGACCTTCGGCCGGTTGACCGACCACGATCGAACGATCGTCGACGCGGCTATGGAGCGGATGTCGATCATTGGGGTCGCTCACCAACACCTACGCGAACTCTCCGGGGGACAGAGGCAGCGTGTGTTCGTTGCCCAGGGCCTTGCTCAGGATCATGACATTCTGCTTCTCGACGAGCCGCTCACGGGCCTGGACATCACGTCAGCCCAGGCGATCGACACCGTGATCCACGAAGAACAGACACTCGGACGCACGATCGTGATGTCCACCCATGATCTTGCAGAGGCGCACGCATCTGACCACGTCGTGTTGATGGCGGGCAGGGTCGTAGCTTCAGGTACACCCGAAGAGGTGTTGACTGCTGACCTGCTCAAGGAGGCGTATGGATCGGCATTCCTGCACGTCGAAGGAGATCAGATCTTTCTCGACGACCCGGCACACAGCCCAGTTGATAGTAGACACACCCACCTGGACCGCCCATCGCACCTGAGATCGTCAGAGGAGTAGAGAAGGGGCTCTCTGCTCTACCGGTAACGCCAAACTATCCGACCCATTGTCGGGTCATAGGCAGAGACGTCGACCTCCACCTGGTCGCCAGGGATGATGCGGATCATGCGACCTTTGCGCATCTTGCCCGACGCACGTGCGGTGACCTCATGACCCGTCTCGAGTTTGACGCGAAAGGTTGCATTGGGAAGGGTCTCGATGACCACACCCTTGGCTCTGAAATAGTCGTCCTTGCCTGCGATGAGCGTCTCCTATCGATCCGGTAGCCAAACACCTGAGCCCGTGCCACCGTCCATGAACAGCATGAGCGTACCCATGTCCATGGGCTGACTGCACCTCGCGGCCTGCCAGGAGCCACACATTGGATTTCAGTGGAGGGGGTGGGCGGCGATTCGACCGAGGCCTCGAGACGTAGTACGAATCACGTATGACGTATTACGACCCGGAGGTCATGTAGCCGGTTGACGAGAACGCTCCGGTGTTCTGGACGATAGATGGGTGTTCAAAATGCACGGAGAATCTGTCTCGGTAGCCTCGAACATTGCTGAAGACGCCATTCGTGGTCGTCATACGTACGACGTGCTACTTGCCGCTGTTTCGTAGGCTCTCACCAACCCCACCCATTTCCGATGAGTCCGATAACGCGACGTCGCTACCTTCACACGATGCGCAACAAGGTCATCCTCGCCGTTCTCGCAGCGTCTGCGGGTTGGGGACTTGCAGGCGTCGGCACCCGGGCAGCGTACGGCCTCGGGTCGACGACAGTGACCCTGCTGACGATCAGAACCGGCATCGCAACACTCGCGTTGGCTGTTGCGGTGATCGTCATGCGCATCCGCCCTACACCAATGGCATGGGCACACGGATCATTCATCGGTGTCCTGAGAATCGGAATCACGCCGCTGCTGTTCATGTCGTCACTCAACTACATCTCCGCAGGTGTTGAAGGCCTTGTCATAACCCTGGTCCCGGCTACCACCGCAGTGTTCGCTGCGATCTTCATCTCAGAGACGATCAGTCGAAACCAGGTCATCGGCCTCGTCATCGGGCTTACCGGTACGACGTTGATCGCGGTCTCTGGAGACAGCGGACTCGGTGCCGAGGGGAACGTTGCTCTTGGTTTCGCCCTGGCACTCGGTGGTGTCCTCGTCGGATCCGCGACGGGCGTGATGCAGCGCCACTATGCGCCCCGCTACGACACTATGGAGCTCGCCTTACCGATGTTCGCATCCGGAACCATTGTCGCCATCGCGATCGCATTCCTCGTCGGGTTCGACGACTTCAGCACCTACTCCACTGAACTGTGGATCCTCGTTGTGGTTCTCGCATTGGGAGCAACACTGGTGCCATTCGCTCTCACATTATTTGCGTCCAAACACGCCCCGGCCACCGTTGTCGCAATGGTTGGCTATCTCGCACCCCTTGTTGCTGTTGTAGCCGGGGTCGTCATTCTTGGAGAGCAGATCACTCCTGTCATCCTTGCAGGGGGTGCCCTGGCAGTCGTCGGTATCGCGCTCGTCGGAGGCACCCGAAGAACCCAGACGTAGGTAACTCACCGATTCAGATCTCAGACGGTGCGCGTCTACTGTTCACTGTCAACTACGGCCCCGCCTGCACCAGACTCCGCATGTGGATATCATCTCAGGACTGAACCCGCGGACACGTATCGCTAAGGCGACCAGTTCGCTGTTCGCTCATGCGGACTATCCGCTGGCCAATTCGTTGGACTATCCCGGCGACCCCGGACTGTTCGGGCCACAATCCGTCACATGGCGAGTCGTCGGCGATGTCTCAACGTTCATCGGGGGCATCAGGGCCCTCCTGATACAGGCTGCTCATCCTGAGGTTGTGGCGGGGGTGGTTGACCATTCGGTTTACGAATCGGACCCGCTGGGGCGACTCTCACGGACAAGCGCCTACGTCACCGCAACGAGCTACGGAGCTATGCCCGAGGTACACGCAGCTCTCCAGAGGGTCCGGATCGCCCACGTGGGCGTTAGAGGAGTGTCCCACAGGGCGCGGCCGTACAGCGCAAGCGGCGCTACCTATGCAGCATGGGTTCACAATGTTCTTGCCGACAGCTTCCTTGCCGGGTACGAGGTATTCGGGCCGCGAGCTATCACCGATGCTGACTCTGATAGATACGTCCAGGAGCAGGCCAACCTCGGTGTACTGGTGCAGGCTGGCAACCTGCCTGAGACGCGGAGCGACCTTTCCCGATGGATATCGCAACATCCCGATGTCGATTCGTCACCAGGCATGGTCCAAACGGTGGCGTTTCTCAGGAACCCCCCGCTGCCCCCGACAGTGTTGCCTGCGTACCGGATACTGTTCCAAGCTGCCGCCTCGACCGTACCGAGCCGTATCGCAGAGATACTCGATATCAAACGTTACGCCTGGTCTCTGCCGTCAGGGAACACGCTCACGATGGCACTTCGTTGGTCGCTCGGCGCATCGCCGTCATGGCAACTCGCACTTGAGCGAACCGGTGGCGACCAGCCACAAGGGGTCTCCTTTCTCCGGCCAGCACCGATAGGAACTGCCCACGATCTGAAGAACAATCCCTAAGGGGCCGAGCGGATAGGATGGCGTTCTTTCTCCCTTTTCCGTTCTCCGTTCTCGTCGAACATCCCCAAGAACCTGACTCCGTTCCGGGTTTCTGACTGTGAGCTGAAAACTGTGAACTGACAGCCCTTATCCGGCACTTCGGGTTTCCGCGGGGTCGGCTAGATCCGGGTGCCTCCAGGCAGTAGTACGAAGTAGGTATGAAGTATCACGACTCTGAACCAGGAAAGAGACATCGTGCAAACCCGGCTACCTCAC
>JAMBLL010000129.1 GCA_023336765.1 Actinomycetes bacterium
CTCGTCCAGGACGGACCGAGCATGCGTCTGTGCTCGACAAGGGCTATCGCTTCGGATGCTCCGCCAACGGCAGCGAGCCTGAAGTCCGGCCCGTGGGACTTCGAGAAGCTCCTCACGTGTACGACCTGGTCTGGGATCACCGTTCCAAACGAGTACAGCTCTGTACCAGAGACGTCCCCGGAGTGATCATCCTCGAAGACGAGGACCGGGCGACCGGAAATCAAGCTTGCAAGTTCGTCCCTGCGTTTTCTCGACATCGAGACACCCGTTGGGTTGTGTGCTCTTGGCTGGACGATGAGCAGACTCATGCCTGCGTCGAGGGCGGCATGCACAGCGTCGGGTTCAAGTCCTTCATCGTCGAGCGGGATGGGTAGGGTTTCGGCTCCGGCCAGGTCGAGCATGTCGAAGAGGGGAGGGAAGCCAGGGTCCGAGATCCCGACCTTGTCCCCGATCGTGACCATCGCGGCGATCAGCCTGTCCAGTGCATCCATTGCACCGTTGAGCATCGTGATCTTCTCTGGTGTGAACGGCCACCGCGTTCTGAGGAGGTCCTCGAGTTCAGAGACCACCGGGCGGTCGAGGTAGGATGCAACAGCTGGAGATTCATCGAGTTGGGTGATGGCAGCAAGTGGATTCGGCAGCAGACCTGCGTCAGGAACACCGCTGCACAGGTCGTGTTTGATGGCGTCCCCGGTTGTTGGCACGCTCCAATATCGGATCGACGGCCCGGCGTTTCTCGAACGTACGAACGACCCTCTCCTGCCCTCGGTATCGATGACGCGCTGCCGCCTGAGGATCTGCCATGCGTCACCGACAGTAGTGGGGGAGACGTCGAGTGCTGTCGCGAGTTCGCGCACCGTCGGAAGCCTGACGCCGGCTTTGAGCCTGTCATTGGACACGAGCGAACCGATGCCACGGGCGATACCTTCAGCCGAGAGATCGCTGAGTGCTCCTGCGATGGTTGTGGTTGAGTCTGTCATGTTTGTCTGGTACGAAAGATAGTTTGTGCAAGTCGATTGGAATCACTCTAGTGTGTGCCAGAGATCGGCGCGGTGCCGATGAGCGTGCCCTGGCGTGAGCCGAGGGCTGAAGGAGTATCCGATGAGCAGAATCGTTCGAGCAGCAGTCCTCCAGACGGAGTGGACGGGTGACAAGGAATCGATGATCGAACTGCATGAGCAGTACGCCAGAGAGGCGGCAGCAGACGGCGTGCAGGTCATCTGCTTCCAGGAACTGTTCTACGGCCCGTATTTCTGCCAGGTACAGGACATCGAGTACTACGGGTATGCTGAAGAGATCCCCGATGGTCCGACCACGCAGCGGTTCCAGGAGTTGGCCAGGGAACTCAACATGGTGATGGTTCTTCCGATGTACGAGCGCGAGATGGCTGGCTTCCTCTACAACACTGCGGCCGTGATCGACGCGGACGGTACCTATCTTGGAAAGTACCGCAAGCACCACATCCCCCATGTTGGTGGTTTCTGGGAGAAGTTCTACTTCCGTCCAGGTAACCAGGGTTTCCCCGTATTCGACACCGCAGTCGGCAAAGTCGGCGTGTATATCTGCTACGACAGGCACTTCCCTGAGGGCTGGCGGGCTCTGGGACTCAACGGCGCCGAGATCGTGTTCAATCCGTCCGCGACGAGCCGTGGGCTTTCGCGCTACCTGTGGCAGATCGAACAACCCGCGGCGGCCGTGGCGAACATGTACTACGTCGGTGCGATCAACAGGGTTGGTATCGAGGATCTCGGCGATAACGATTTCTATGGCACGTCGTACTTCGTTGACCCACGCGGTCAATATGTGGGTGACGTGGCATCGGATACCGAGGCTCAACTTGTTACCCGCGACCTCGACCTCGATCGCATCGAGGAGGTTCGCAACCAATGGGCGTTCTATAGAGATCGCAGGCCAGAAGCATACGACGCACTCACAGAGGGATAAGAACAATGGGAATCCATCAGGAACTCACGGAACGAACAAAGGCGATCATGCCGTCGTGGCTTGCCCTGTACTACAAGGAACCGATCGCGATCGATCACGGCGTTGGCAGGACCGTATGGGACCTCGAGGGAAACGAGTATCTCGACTTCTTCGGAGGCATTCTCACGACGATGACGGCGTATTCTCTTCCTGAGGTAACTGCTGCGATCAACGAGCAGGCAGCCAAAGTGCTGCACACATCAACTCTGTACCTCAATGAACCGATGGTCGAACTCGCAGAGATGATCGCAGAACTGTCAGGCATCCCCGATGCGAGGGTGTTCTTCACGCCATCTGGCACCGAGGCGAACGATGCGGCGATACTGCTCGCGACCACGTATCGCAGGTCGAACCAGGTGCTTGCGCTTCGCAACAGCTACCACGGACGCAGCTTCACCGCCATTGCACTCACGAGTCA
>JAMBLL010000130.1 GCA_023336765.1 Actinomycetes bacterium
GAGATGAGAGATCGCTCGCAGGCTCGCTTCGAGATGTCAGATGACGGAGAACCGAGAACGGTTAACCGATGACGGAAAGCAGATTCCAGACACCGAGGTTCTGGTGTCTGGAATCTGTGTTCTGTGCTCTGTGTTCTGTGCTCTGGTATCTGTGCTCTGACCTAGGGCTCTATGTAGATGCACTCTCCCGGGCATTCTTCAGCGGATTCGACGACAAGGTCCATCTGGTCATCCTGGAAGCCAGCGATACCCTTCTCGCCCTCATCGTTGCCCTCGGCCGCCGCGTAGATCGTTTCGCCTTCGCGTACGTATGCGAGTCCGTCGTCGAGAAGCACGAATACATCGGGGGCGATCTCCTCGCAGAGTCCGTCGCCCGTACAGAGATCCTGATCAATCCAGACCTTCATCATCGTTCCTTGGTTGGGAGTTGCTTGTGAAAGCGTAGTCATGTCGGTGGATGAATCGAGCGTTAGGGGTCGCGTGGATAGGCGATCCGGGTCGCTCAGTCGACAGTTCACAGTTCACAGTTCACAGTCAGAAACTCTCTACCTGAGCCGACGTCTCGTCTTCATTCGGAAAGCGGAGAACGGAGAACGGAAAACAGCCGATCTCTATCAGCGCGACCCCGTAGCCAGCTCCTCGGATTTCAGCGGGACGGTGAGGGCCGAGGAGGCCTCCGGGTCGTACTACGTCCTACGGGATTCGTACTACGTCCTGTCAACGGTCGGCTTTGGGTTGTTTCGTCCTCAACCGCTTGCGTGCGATCGTAATGAACCCCGTGTGCCCGACCATCCTGTGGTCGGGTCGGACAGAACGACCGTCGATCGTCCAGTTCCGCATGAAGATCTCGAACGTCTCGATCTCGGTAAATGCTCTGGCATCGTCGAGCGCTTCGCGCAGGGTCTGGACCTGGGGAACGGTAGGCAGGTAACTCGCAATGGTCCCTCCACCCTTGAGGAACCCGGCGGCTGGCATTACCGAGTGCCATGGTTCGGGCAGATCGAGTACGATTCGATCGGGAGCGACGGTCTCGATGACGGACTCGACGTCGCCGATACGGAGATCGATGTTGTCCGGGACCTCACCACAGAACGCCTCGATCAATCGGTGTGCATGGGTGGCATGGTCTTCGCGTCGTTCAATGCTCACCACCAGTCCGTGCTCTCCCACCGCCCTCGACAGGGCCAGGGTCAGTGCCCCAGATCCCGTCCCCGCCTCGACCACAGTGCAGCCAGGTGCGATATCAGCCCACGTGATCAGCGCACCGGTGTCTTTGGGATACATGACGGCTGCGCCGCGTTTCATTCTCAGCACATAATCGGCCAATCGTGGTCTGAGGGCCACGAACGGTTTGTCGCGATTGGTCGGGATCAGCGTTCCTTCGGGTTCGCCGATGATCTCCGTGTGGCGAATCATTCCCTTGTCCGATTGGAAGGTGGCGTTCTCCTTCAAGGTCACGAGGTACTGCTTGCCGCGAACGTCGGTGAGAAGACACACCTCTCCTTCAACGAAAGGTTCGCCTGTGCGCATCAGGTCAGAACGGGGAGCAGAGCAGCCACGAAGGTCATCACCATCATGGCCACGACCACCCAGATGACGATCTTGATGAACTTGTCGTTCTTTCGGGCCATCAGGTTCTCACTGTGACTTCGCTTGGAGCCGATGTGCCCTGATAGACGCGTATGCGGGTGACTTCACCAGGAAGAACCGTGTCCGTGTAGATGAGTGTCGTACGAGTCTTCTGGGATTGTCGCAACGCCATGCCGACCGCGATTATCGCGAAGCCGAGGACCGTCTGGGAGGCGGGTCTCTTCGATCCCGCGGTCGCAACGCGCCACCCGAGACGTACGAGCGGGTGGAACCTCCGCCACCACGCACGCCGCAGCGTGTACTTCGCCTGGGTGGTCACGCTCGGTAGACCTCGACCCTTATGCGATTGTGGCGCGAACGCCACACGGTGAAAGCGATTATCCCAACGATGACGACTCCGGTGACCACGCCGATAACCAGCGCGTTCGAGCGGGCTTCGTTCTCAACGTCGATGACGACTCCCTCAATCTCACGGAGTTTCGCTTCAAGGTCGGCTTTGTCGACGGTCATCCGTCATCTCCCTCATTGGTTCCGGTGTGAGCGTCATTGCGGGGCGCCATCGAAACAGCTGGCTGTTTGCCATCGTGAACGCCACGATCAGGGGCCAACTTCACCAGCACCGCAATGAAGGCGACAAGCATGACAGCGAAGATGATGTAGGCAACTGCCTCCCAGTACGGACTGGAGGGAAGCGCATCGTAGAGGGCACGGAGTCCTGCAACTGCGAGCAGGATGATCGCAGCGGCCCAGAGGAATGCGGCTCCAGCGGAGAAACCCGCGAAGTGGCCGAGCTTCTTGGCCGGTTCAACGATCTCCTGGAGTAGGTATTCCTTTGCCATCTCGTAGAACTCTTTGATGAGCCTGGGTAGTTCTTGAATCTCTGCCATGTCCCTCGTTCCGTTGCCGACAGGATAACGCAGCCTGCGACGATGTGTGTGCGGACGGACACGATGCACATGCATGTACCGTTGCACCATGTTGACCGCTCTGTATCAGCGCATTGGTGAATCCGACTGCGAGACTATCGGCTCGGGCGTTTTCGCTCAGCCGATCAATGCCGTATCGAGTCTCTCGTTCTCTGTTATCGGTGTGGCTGCCATCTGGTGGGCCACCCGTGTCGAGGGCAATGAGCGGGTCGTGAGGATCGTGTTCGGTGTTCTGATGGTGATCACCGGTGCAGGAAGTGTGATGTTCCACGGCCCACAGGGGACGGGCAGCCAGTTTGGACATGATGTCACCTTCCTCGTGACCGTGTGGTTCGTTGCAGTCATCAACATTGCCGAAGCCAATCGCTGGAAGCGTTCGGTCGAATGGGTCGCTTTCGTTGCCGGAGGTGTGATTCTGTCCCTTGCGCTCGTCCTGTCTCCTGGGTTGACAAACGTACTCATGGTCGCAACGGTGATCTCTCTGGTCGTGTCAGACATCGTGCTTCATCGTCGAGGACGTCTCAGTTCCTGGTGGTACGTTGTCAGCCTCGTCACGATCGCGGTTGCGGTCGCGATGTTCCTGCTTGGCCGAACCGGTGCTCCGTTGTGTGATCCTGACTCCCTGTTCCAGGGCCACGGACTGTGGCATGTGCTCGCTGCCATTTCGCTCGGGGCATATTTTGTTGCAACGAGCGATTCGAGATTCACAGAGAGCGAGAGCGCGAACCTATGAGAGTGCCCACATATGACGACATCGTCGACGCCGCACAGCGTATCGATCCGTATGTCCACCGTACGCCCGTGTTCACGAGCCGCTACTTCAACCAGGTTGTACAGGCCGAAGTGTTCTTCAAGGCTGAGAATCTCCAGAAGGTCGGAGCATTCAAGGCGCGGGGCGCAACGAACGCTGTGCTGTCACTCTCTGACACCGATGCCGGGCGCGGCATCCTTACACATTCGTCAGGTAACCACGGCCAGGCGGTTGCTTACGCCGCAGGGATCCGAGCCATTCCCGCCGTGGTCGTCATGCCAGACCATGCGCCTCGTGTCAAGATCGATGCAGTCGCGCGGTACGGCGCAGAGATCGTCTTCTGCAAGCAAGCTGAACGCGAAAACATGGTTGAGACCATCCGTGCAGAGTCGGGTGCAGTTGTCATCCATCCGTTCGACAACCCTGATGTCATCGCAGGCCAGGGAACAGTGACACTGGAATTCGTCGATCAGGTCGAAGGCCTTGACACCATCGTTGCGCCGATCGGTGGAGGGGGCCTTCTCTCTGGAGCATCGCTCGTTGGCGATCAACGCGGTATCGAAGTTGTTGGTGCAGAGCCTGAAGTGGTCGACGACGCGTACCGATCTCTTCGCGATGGAGTCAGATATGGCGAAACCGGCCAACTCAGCGTTGGCGACGGTCTTCTCACGGGGATCGGGGAACTTGCGTTCGAGATCCTCCGGTCCCATTCGCGACGCATCCTGACCGTATCGGAGGCGGAAATACTCGAGATGGTAGGCGTGGTCGCGATGAGGATGAAGCTCGTGATTGAGCCGTCCGCTGCTACAGCTGTGGCTGCGGTGACGCGCTACCGATCCGAGTTCACGGACAGGCGTGTCGGCATCATCATCTCGGGAGGAAACATATCCCTCGACACGCTCGGGGGCTTAGGGAGCTAGCGGGCAAGGAGCAGCATCCAGAGTTTTCAGTTCAGAGTTTTCAGTTCACAGTCGGAAACCCGAAACGGAATCAGGTTCTCGCGGATGTTTGAGGAGAACGGAGAACGGAAAACGGTGAACGAATGCTCTCCTATTCGCGAGGCCCCTCAGGCAATCGTTGACAGATCGGTGAGTGCAAGGGCGAGACTGTTGCGTGCCTCGACCAGGTTGCGTGACGACCGTACTTCACGCTCCCGGGCCTGCATGAGCGTTGTCGAGTCGTGCTCCTGTCTTTCAGCGCTTCGGTATGCGAACCGGGACTCTGCTCTGGCATCGAGAGCGGTCCGGGTTGCGATGAGAGCGTTGACGGTGTTGCGTGCGGTCTGGGCGGTGCGCTGGTCTGGCGCGGCGGCCTCGAGTGAGTACAGGTTGTCGGTGGCTGATGTCATACGCCCATCGAGACGCTGCCATGTCTCTGCCTTTGCTGTACCAGCTGATTGGCCGACGTCTGTGGCGTCGTCGAACTGAGCATTTCCACGCCACACCGCTGTGTCCTCCCCCATTGCATCGTAGAGCCACCGTGAGGACGCATAGCCGTCTCTGGCATAGTCTTTCCACGTCTTGGCTGGTGGTGGGACTGCTGCGGCTGCCTTGTCCTTGGAACCTCGCGTGGCAAAGACCACAACGAGGATCAGGATACCAAGTCCAACGAGGATGAGGATCCACCATGGAGCGTCGGATGCATCGTTGTCAGCGGGTACCGTCGTTTCAGCTGGGGCTTGCGTTGTGTCAGGGGCCTGGGTTGTGTCTGGGGCCTGTGTCGTGTCAGGAGCCTGTGTCGTCGATTGCGCCATTGCGGAGTAGGACTGACTGGCAGCGATCGTGGCGAAGAAGATGGTGCTGAGCACCAGGACGGTGACGATGCGCTTCACGTTGTTCCTTTCAAGTAAGACACTGGGATGTTAGACAGGCGGCAGGTTCGAGTGGTCAACACAGAGAACTCAAAGCACAGAGTACAGAGTACAGACCGGAAGAGCCTCCATGTCTCCGGTTCGAGCGCCGAAGCGAATTGTGACTAGAGGCTGCTTCGCCTATGAAACCTCAGGCACACGAAAACACAAGGTCGACCACCGACGGAACACAGAATCTGTGCTCCGCGTTCTTGTCTCACATTTGTCCTGGTTCCCAGTCTGACAGTTTGAACACTTTGGCCGTCGTGATGACGTCGGAGAGGACGTGATCCGGCACGGATTCAACCGTTGAATCGACCTTCGCCTGGGTGGCCGCGATAGCGACTGGATTCCCCTCAGAGAGATCGCATACCTCTTGAGCCCTTGCAGAAAGCTCGGCGGTGCCCACTGTGCGGGCGATGTCGATGATCGTCTGCTTTGGAAGGCCCAGCAGAGGGCGCAGAATGGGAGTTTCGCTCGCCTTCGAAACTGCAACGAGATGTGGGAGAGTCTGTGACGAAACCTGGCCGAGTGCGTCCCCGGTTACGAGTGCGGTGATACCTTCGGCCTGTGCGATCTGGCTCGCGGCGTCGGCCATCATCACTTTCAGTGTTACCTGGCGCATCCTCGATTCAACGTGTTCGAAGAGAGCGTCCTTGACCGGCTGGAACTCCACGAGATGTACGGTCGGATCCATGCCGTAGCCCCATGCTGAGACGAGTTCTCCTGCCACGGCAAGCGCATGGTCGGACTGAGCGCAGTTCAGTGAGAAGTGGACAAAGTCGACAGTACAACCGCGTGACATGAGCATCCACGCTGCAACGACGGAGTCGAACCCGCCAGAGATGAGACACAGCACCGTGTCCTGTGTACCGATCGGTAGTCCGCCTGCACCGCGTTCGTGGTCGATTACTATGTAGGCCTTTTCGTCAAGCACGGTCACGTTGACGGATTCCTCCGGATTTGTGAGGTCTACCGACTTGCCGATGTCGATGAGTTCTGCGCCGATCGCGCGGGCGAGGTCCACGGATCTCCACGAGTGTGTGCCACGACGCTTCACGCGGGCGGCGAACGTGCGGCCGCGTATTCTCTCAGCACTGAACGCAGCAACCGTCCGCGCCAGATCATCCATGGTTGTGTACTCAGCCTCCACGACGACGTCGACAGAACCGACCCCAAAAACCCGCAGCGCCACCGCACGTACCGCATCGATCACATCTGGTGCGGGGGCCAGGCTGAAGCGGTGGGTTGCCAACCGGGTGACCGGAGCGACGTATCCCGCGGAGCGCAGAGCCTCGTCGAGGTTCGCTCTGACTGTCCGGATCAGGCGTTGCTGCGTGCGCCGTGATTTCAGGTAGACGTCACCGCTGAGTGTCACATGCAGCAGCGTCGTGTCCTTGGTGAATCCCATGGCACAAGCATACCGAGCGGTTGATCCCGAGCCTACAGATCGTCAGAGGTGATGCGAACCGACGGGAAGTACTCGATATCGAGGAAGATGTCTGTACCCAGTTCCTCCTCGAGGGATGCCTCGAGTTCTGCAACTGACGGTAGGTCTCCCTCTCCGGACATTACGATCGAGATGTCGTCGACGTTCACGACGACCCTCTCGAGCGAAATGCCTTCGGAATCCGCCAGCCAGTCCTCCGTGACCGATTGCACGCTTGACTGCCTCGATGCGCTCGCGATGATGCCTTCGGAGGTGAAGAACAGGGGCACTGTAATCACCAGTGCCGCGAGAGCGACGGTCACGACTGTCGTACGTGTCTTGGCACGGTTCGATTTGAACTGATCGAACGGCACCAGTCCGCCCACTACGAATACGACCGATGCTGTCAGGATGATCGCGACAAGGTTCGTGAGGAAGAGAAGGAGAGCGCCGCCAGCATCGCCGAACTCGCCTGCCTTGAGCATGATGCCAGCCACACCAAGAGGAGGAACCAGTGCAACGGCGATAGCTACGCCCGTGATCGACGACGAGACTCGTTTGTCGATCGTTGCGTATGCCCCCGCAGCACCCGCTGCGACGGCGATGAGGAGGTCGATGAGTGTCGGAGAGATCCTGGATTGGATTTGGGCGTTCGCTTCGATCGGTACGAGTTGCGGTACCCATGCCGCGAGGATCCACGCCACCGCGATCGAGACTGCTACCCCACCGGCGACTGTAGCAAACGAGAGACTGACCCTGCGGGGCCATCCGTTCACGATCGCGACGCTCACACCCATGATCGGAGTCATGAGTGGAGCGACGAGCATCGCGCCGATAACGACTGCAGTGGAGTCCGCCATGATTCCCAGGGTGGCGATGGCCGTTGACAGAACGAGAAGGACCCAGAATCCCACTTGCTTCTGTACATGACCGGGACCTTCGAAGAAGAGATTGTCGACAACCGTGGCACGCATCGTGTCGCCCACATCTCTTCGACGGAACCATGCCTTGAGGAAGGACATCGTCTCGATATCGGGATTCACGTCGACATCGTGTGCAACCGCGATACCGACCGACAACGAGACCGATCCAGCGATAATCGCAGCACCGGCAATCGCGAAGATGACCGCACCAACAATGGCATCAGGGACGATCAACACGATCATGCCGACTGCCGCCCACAGGAACCCGCGGGTCATCTTGTATGTCCAACTCGAATCCGTGTCGCGTACCTGGATCGCTGCGTACGCAGCAAGGAGTCCGCGGGCGATCAATACCGCACCGACAACAAAGGCGATGAGCGCGATCGTCTGATCGGTGCGTACTACGAGCGCCGCGGCTCCAACGATGTACAGGGTGCCGATGAGCACGCCGATCCAGTGCCTCGGTCGAGACCGCAGAGCAGACCGTATGTCGGTGGCTCCAAAGGTCACAAGAGCAATAGCGACGGATAGCCCGAGAAGGAAGTGCGATGCGTCCGGGGCTGCGAGCGCAAAGAGGCCGAGTCCGATGAGGACGACACCCCGGATGGTGGAGTTGTTCAGATACGCTGACAGAGGCGCACGATCCTCGTCGTTCCTGTCCTCTTGGAGCGTCATCTGCTACACCTCTCGTTCCGTGGTGCTGCTTGTAGCTGGCACCTCGATCCGGAGGAACCGACGTTTCCCAACCTGGACCACCTGATCAATCAGATCAGCGTGATCGACGGTCTCATCATCGACGCGCACTCCGTCGATCTTGACAGCACCCTGGGATATGAGGCGTCGTGCCTCGCCATTGGACTTTGTGAGGCCTGCGTCACAAAGCAGTGCAGGTAGCCACACGGCGTCGGTCGA